>JBIIFP010000037.1:0-12614 GCA_044237205.1 Pontimonas sp.
CCCCCCGCCCCTGAATGGGCCACCGAGGCCGACAGAGCGCTGTTTGACCGGCACTTCAGAGAACGAGCTCTGGTGGAGAACAAGTATTTTGGGCACGCCAACAACGAAGGTTTATTCGGCAGTATGCCCACGCTGAAGGTCTCCCCGGAAACCCTCAATTCGCCAACCACCGTGAGTTTCTTGCGTGAACAAAATCCGGACGCCGTCGTTGTGTTCGGATCTGATCTGATTAAGGGCCAGTTGTTAGAGGCGCTGCCCGAGTTCTCGATCAACCTTCATCTCGGCCTTTCCCCCTGGTACCGGGGGGCGGCCACACTTTTCTGGCCGTTCTATTTTCTGGAGCCCAATTATGCGGGCGCCACTTTTCACAAAATCACCTCCAGCCCAGACGCAGGAGCAATTCTTCACCAATCGGTCCCGCCCCTTCACTCAGGCGATGGGATTCATGATGTGGCTGCCAAGACCGTAACTACTGCGACGGAAGAATTCGCTCTCCTGCTGGATAAGTTTTCTGGAGGCACCCGGTTTGAACTCACCGACCAAACCGCTCAAGGAAAACTCTTTTCCCGTTACGACTTCAAGCCCGCCCATCTCAGGATGATTTATGAAAGATTCGACAACGACATCGTTCGGGAATTTCTTGAAGGAAAATTGTCAGTGAGACAACCCAAGCTCATCACCGCCGTCTGAGCGAACCACGCAGGCCCCTCAGGCGGCCGCTTAGCAATCCTGTCCGAGGGCAAGGATTACAACCCCATTTCGAGTGCCTGAATTCCCGGGTAAATGGCAAAAATGACGGTGACGGGAAGTATCAGCAAGACCATCGGGACCAACATGGCGACCTCGGCTTTTCCGGATTTGTCGACCAGCCCCCTGGTGTATTCCTCTTTGGCGTCTCTGGCGTGGGCTGCAACCACCTCGGCTAGTGGTGCGCCACGATCGAGGGCCTGAGCGAGGTGCTCGACAAAGGCCGTGACGTGAGGCGCCGACACCCGCTTTGCTGATTCCCGCAATGTTGGGGTTAGTGGTGCACCGAGCTCCACCAACGCCATCACTCTCGCCCATTCCCGGCCCAGCTCGCCGTGAGCCCTTCTGGACACGCGTGCCAGGGCCCTGGGCAATGAATCTCCCGCGGCCAACGACAAACTGAGCAGTTCAATGACGGTGGGGAACTCCTCAACAATGCGCTCACCCCTCTCTCGAGCAGCCCGCGACAGTCCGTAGTCCAGAGCCCAGAGCGTAACCACAACGCCACCGAGTGCTCCGCCAATGACGCTCTGAAGGAGCGGGAACCCACTGAGCACCGCAACTAAGAATCCGGAAACAAATCCGCCGGCACAGCCGGCGACGGCCCCCATGGTGCGCCTCGCACGAAAATCCTCGAAGCTTCCCACGAGCCCGGAGGTAACAAAGAGTGCTTCTTGAGCGCTTCGCGCGCCGAGCGCTCTATCGATGCGCCTAATCATCCGGGTGGCACTGGGGCCAAGGAGTTGCCCCGCAACAACAATGGGGTCGCTCTGCGTCGCGAAATGGATATCCCTGGCCCTTTGCGACACATCAAGCAGGTAGGGAGCTAGTCGCTGATCCCAACGTCTGGTCGATTCCCTCGGCCACACCACCTCCAACAGAATCCACAGTCCCAGTCCTAGGACAAGGCCCAACAGCCCGGCGGTGGCCACTAGTTGACCCACCGTCGCTGAGGCGGAAGAGAACCGATCGCGTGCATCATCCGATACGCCACCGCGCTGACCACCGCACCCAACACCAAAACCATAGAGCCCTCGAGGCTCTGATAGCTCTGCAGGGTGTCTCCCCTGGAACCAATGACTATGAGCACCACCCACGGCGCTGCCACCGCCATCACTGCGGCGGAGCGCACCCACGATTGCTTAGCCGTAGCATTCTCACGAACAGCAATGTCGTGTCTGACGCTGCGCTGCAAAGAATTCAACACATCCGGCAGGTCAGTCCCGCCCACTTCTCCTGCCATTCTCAACACCTCAACAATGCGGTCGCCCACGGGATCGGCAAGCCTCGTGCCCCATTCGCCAAGCGCCATGTCACTGCCCATCCCCCGGGCTAGATCCTCTCGAAAACGCTCCACCGTTGTCGCAATATCGGGCGGGAGTGACGGCGGCAGTGCCGCCACCGCCCTCACCACATCCGAGCCGGATCGAATGCCGGCGCGAATGTGATCAATCACGCCAGGCCATGCCACTCGCAATCGGTGGCGCCTGGCGCCTCGCTCGCGCAGCACAAACGCACAAGCCACCAGTGCTGTGGCGATGGCGGCGAGTGGCCCCAGAACTAGAACGGGAAGAACCAGAGTGACGACGAATCCCACTGCTAGTGAGACCAACGCCACGACACCCACCACACTCCAGGGATTGAGGTGGCCAAATCCGGCTTCATCCATAACCCTGATCAGGGGCTCTAGAACTCGAGACTGCCGGCGCGAAGACGCAACCACCGCTGGGTTCGCGGGAACAACCCA
Source organism: Pontimonas sp. (assembly GCA_044237205.1). Classification (GTDB taxonomy): domain Bacteria; phylum Actinomycetota; class Actinomycetes; order Actinomycetales; family Microbacteriaceae; genus Pontimonas. The sequence continues at coordinate 2,495 of JBIIFP010000037.1, forward strand.
TAACCAGAGGCCAACCCCCAGTGCCAACCCGACGAATACCGAGAAAACAATCATGGAGGTCACTCGCCAGGGTCACGGTGCACGAGGGTGCCCTCGCGGCGCTCAAAGACAACCCGTGATTCGATCACGCCACCTGCGATTCGCCCAGTGGGCTGGATGATGGACACGAGGCGTCGCTTCCCCTCTGAGGTGCGCTCCAGGTGGACAACAGCGTCGATAGTGCCAGCGACTGTGGGCAGGACGAAACTTGCATCGACGTTTCGCCCCTCCAACAGGGGCAAAGTCGAGAGCTTGACGAGTGCTTGCTCGGCGCTCTTGGCGTGGATAGAACACATTCCTGGCAGCCCCGAATTCAGAGCAATGAGAAGATCCAGCGCTTCAGCACCTCGCACTTCCCCCACTACAAGACGATCCGGGCGCATGCGCAGGGCTTCTTTCACAAGCCTGCGAAGACTGACTTCTCCGGTGCCCTCGAGGCTTGGCCCCCTGCACTGCAGCCCCACGTGGTCTTCTCGATGCAGACTCAGCTCAAAAGTCTCCTCGACCGTGACAATCCGCTCATGAGCGGGAACGGCATCTAGCAAAGCGTTCAGCAGAGTGGTCTTGCCAGCCTGGGTCGCCCCGGAGACCAGGATGCTTGCCCCAGAGTCGATCAGCGCAGCCAAATAGCGCGATGCCTCCGCACTCATCGCGCCAGCGCCCACAAGATCCTCGAGGGAGCGAAGACGGGCAGCAAACTTTCTGATGTTCACCGACCAGTGCTGGCGAGTGATGTCCGGGATTGCCACATGCAGCCTGGACCCATCCGGTAGGGAGGCATCAACAAAGGGCTGGGACATGTCAATCCGTCGGCCGGTAGGTCGCAGCATGCGCTCAACCAAGCCTCGGATGGACTCTGGCGTGAGCGACACGTGAACACGTTCGCTCATCCCTGCTCGTGCGATAAACACATGGTCTGGGGAATTAATCCATATCTCTTCGACGCCCGGGTCATCAAGAAACTGCTGCAGTGGGCCAAGCCCGACCAACTCGTCCCTCAGACGACGAACCAGGGGCTCATGGTCAACATCGTGGCCATCGCTGGCAAAGAGAGCCACCTCGTCTGCGATGACGGACGCTAAAGGTTCCGACGCGTCCACACTTCGTTGGCGCACCCGCTCCGCGAGGGCGTGAGTCGCATCAAGTAGTGAGGGCACCGCCCCATCGTCTCGAACGCGACGAACCTGCCGCGCTGGTTATCCCCAGGCTTAGGTGCCAGGCCTAAATACCCAGCACCACACCGGCAACGACGAAGTAGATGACCAAGCCGGTGGCATCCACCAGCGTCGTGACCAGAGGAGCAGAAATCACGGCCGGGTCAATGTTCAGCGCCCTCGCCATCAGCGGCATCAATGACCCAATCGTGGCAGCCCAAATACAGACAAGAACAACTGCGACGCCCACCGTGATTCCCACGGGAATACCGGCGACAAGCCACCCCGCCACAAAAGCCAATGCGCCAAGAACCAGGCCCAAAAACAAGCCGACCGCCGATTCACGCCAGGCAACACGCATCGCGTCAGACGGTCTCACTTCACCAATAGCGAGAGCCCGCACTGCACTGGTCGCAGCTTGGGCTCCCACGTTCCCCCCTGTTCCCACCAGGAGTGGAATAAACAACGCTAACGCCGTGACCGCCTCCAAGGAGTTTTCAAACAACTGCAGGACAGAGACCGTGAGTGTCGCAGCAACAATAAGGAACAGCAGCCAGACCACTCGAAGCCCCGCCAAGCGGAGCGGGCTTGCCGAGAGGTAGTGGCCGGAGGATGGCAGTGTTGCCGCCTGACGGGCGACGTCCTCGGTGTCAGCCTCTTCAATAACTTCCAAGGCGTCATCCACCGTCAGAACACCCAGCACGCGACCTTCGGAGTCAACAACGACGAGACCGAGCTTGTTGGTTTCTTGGACCAAGCGCGCTGCACGCTCGGCATCGTCGGTAACGGTGAGGCTCGGTGTTTGAGCATCGGCTAGGTCACCCGCGGTCAGGTCGCCATCCGCCATCACGACGTGGCTGAGATCAATAACTCCCACGAGCGTGCGAGCTTTGTCAACCACGGCGAGTACGTCAATTGTCTCGGCAGCTTTTCCTTTCCGCCGGACGACCTTCAAAATCTCCGGAACGGGAGTCGCCTCAGGAATAGTGACAACTTCAGGGCTCATCACCCGTCCTACTGAACCCTCCGGATACCCGAGCAGAGACGCTGTCATAGCGCGCTCTTTGGGGCTCAGCCCTTGGAGCACACGATGCACAAAGGTTGCGGGTGCTTCGCCCAGCATCCGCGCCCGATCATCGGGGTCCATCGACTCAAGTACTGTTCGAAAAGCCTGGTCCCTCATGCCGGACAGCAGCTCCTGCTGCTCTCTGGCATCGAGTTCTTCAAAAACCTCGAGAGCGCGGTCCCTCGTCAACAGCCGCCAGACCAAGGCGGACTGAACCGCATCCAGACGGGTAAATTCCTCCGCAATATCGTGGGCGGCACGAGCCTCCAACCACTCAGCAATGGCCGAAACTTTTCCCTCGGCTAGAGCGTCCTTGAGGTCAACGTCGCTGGAGTCCTCCATCAGGATGCCTCCGCTTCTGAGCCCGCCTTCATCGCAGCAAGGGCTGCCTGGTGAGCAGCAGTGGAGACCACCACGTCGTACTGCTTCGCGATGACCTGTTGGACAGATCGAAAGTTGCGCTTAGGCCCCTTCGACACGGTGAACAAAACCATGCCGACCACCATGCCAGCACCGGCACCAATCAGCAGTCCCGCAAGAATCGGAGTGACAAAGTCATCCGGCGACACGACAACAAAGACCAAACCCGCGACAAGGCCCAACCACGAGCCACTCATGGCGGACGAGAGAGCAGCTCGGCCATAGCCCATGCGACCAATGACACGCTCTACCAAGGTGACATCGGATCCCACAATAGAGAGCGCACTGGCCTGAACACCCTCATTGACCAGCTTCGCCACGAGTGCCTGAGCCTCCGGATAGGTGGGAAATCCCTTCAGCACTTCGCCGGAGGGAATGCGAAACATCGCGTCTGAGCGACGCGATCCGAATCGGTTGGTCTGGCTCACCTGACCATTCTCACACTCCCCTGGTTAGGCTGGACACCACACCCAGGGGAAAGGCAGTCAGCGTGGCGTCGAAGGAACAGTTCGTCTATGACGCTCTTGCTGGCGTCATGGACCCCGAACTGCGCCGCCCCATCACCGAACTCGGCATGGTCGAGGCCGTTCGGGTCGACGATGAGTCCATCACTGCCACTGTCCTCCTCACGATTGTGGGGTGTCCGGCAGCGGACGTCATTGAACGCAGTGTGACAAGCGCCCTCGAGGCCGTGGCCGAGGGGCGCACTGTCTCGCTCACGATTGGTGTGATGTCGTCTGAACAACGAGGTGCCCTGATTTCTCAGCTAACCGCCGGTAAATCCGGGGGAAACCCGTTCACCGCCGATGCTCTCACCCGTGTGATTGCTGTGACGAGCGGTAAAGGCGGGGTGGGAAAATCCAGTGTGACGGCAAATCTTGCCGCTCACACTGCGGCCATGGGCTTCCGGGTCGGAATCATCGATGCCGACGTCTTCGGCTTTTCCATTCCGGGGTTGCTCGGCATCGAGGGCATCAAGCCCACCCGGATTGACTCCCTGATGCTTCCCCCCGTCGCACACGCCATGAAGGTGATCTCAATTGGGATGTTTGTGAATCCCGACCAGGCCGTTGCCTGGCGGGGCCCACTCCTGCATCGCACCATCGAACAGTTCTTGACGGATGTGCACTTTGGCGACCTGGACTTTCTTTTCCTCGACCTGCCACCGGGAACCGGCGACGTTGCTCTCAGCGTCGGGCAACTACTGCCCCACGCTGAGGTTGTCGTGGTCACCACCCCGCAAGCCGCCGCTGCTGAGGTTGCATGGAGATCTGCCGAAGTGGCCAAGCAGACCGGGCAGAGCGTTCTCGGTGTCATCGAAAACATGACGGCAACCACCCTGCCCGATGGCACTGTGCTCGATGTTTTTGGTTCAGGGGGTGGAGATGCCACCGCTCATCGTCTCGGTGTGCCAGTGCTCGGCAGCGTTCCACTGTCGAGAGCGCTCCGCGAAGCCGGTGACGAGGGGGTTCCCCTGGTGATTAGCCACCCTGAGGATCCAGCCGCGATGGTCCTGCAGGCCATTGCCCAGGCCATCATTACCGGTGGCACCAGCAAAGTGGGCGTCAAACTGCCCGTCGCTGGCCGCTAGGTCAGATCAGGATCAAACGGTGCGGGCTTGCCCGCACCACTCAATCGCTTGCGACGCTGATAGGCGGATTCGATGACCACCGGCTCAGCCTCCACCGGTGTCGCAGAAGCGTCCTCTTTGAGCGCCTCACGAATGATGCGCCTGGGGTCATACTGCCTGGGATCCAACTTCTTCCAGTCCATGTCATCAAAGTCAGGGCCCAGTTCATCGCGCATACGATCTTTAGCGCCCGAGGCCATATTCCGCAGTTGACGAATTAAGCGTCCCAGCTGTGCCGAGTATGCAGGGAGGCGATCAGGGCCAATCAAAAAGAGCGCGATGATTCCAATGAGGAGCATCTTTTCAATCGTGAGGCCGAATGACACCCCACCACAATAACCCGCCAGGCCTAGGGCGCGCCCTAGGCTACAAATACCGGGCCCCGGCACCAGAGACGAGGACACATGTCAGACAAAGAATTGAGCTGGCACTTTGTCGAAGAACGCGTTGTCGAGGATGTTGACATCGAGCGCGCGAGGCGCACCTCTCTTGAGCACGGAGTTGACCCGATTACCGAGAGCGCCGGGGAATACATCGCAGCAATAGCGATGTCGATAGATGCTTCCAGCATCATCGAAATCGGCACCGGCCTTGGGGTAGGAACCCTGTGGTTGGCTCAGGCCTGTCCCGATGCCCACATCACCACCATTGATTCAGAGATGGACCATCACGCCACCGTTCGCGAGCTTCTTCAAGACGCGGAGATTCCCGCATCACGGGTGCGCCTCATCACCGAGAAAGCACTCGATGTGTTGCCAAAGATGAATGAGGCCAGTTATGACCTCATCGTTATTGACGCCGACTTCCAAAACGTTCAGGCCTATGTCGACCAGGCCATCAACCTGGTTCGGCCCCGCGGAAGTGTTATTGTCGCCGGCGTCCTGGGGGATGACCTGGTCGCAGACCCGGCACAGCGCGATGACAAAACATCGGCATACCGCTGGCTCTTGAAAGCCCTAGAAGACCGTGACGATGTCGTTCACACAGTGAACTTGATCGGCGATGGCCTGGTCCACATCGTCAAGCGACCGGCCTAAGGCAGGAAAACTACTTTCCGCCGAGCGCCCCGGCGAGCTGGTCGTGCAACTCGCGGGCTTCGTCATCGTTGACTGAGACGACCAAGCGTCCACCACCCTCGAGAGGGACTTTGACGATGATGAGTCGGCCTTCTTTGACAGCCTCCATGGGTCCGTCTCCGGTTCTGGGCTTCATTGCGGCCATAACAGGACTCTCCTCAAGGATTTGCTCTAAAACACCATTATCCCCCAGATTGAGGGCTTAAGAAAATCGGCTGTGAGCTATTTGCCACGGAGCCACGAGGACAACGACGCAAAAATCTCATCAACCTGGGCCAGTTCGACCCTTTCATCATCGGTGTGAGCCAGCGAGGGGTCACCGGGCCCGTAATTCACTGCCGGGATACCCCACTCGCTAAAGCGCGCCACATCGGTCCAGCCATACTTGGGCCCGACCGATATCCCCAGCGCTGCCACAAACTCTTGGGAGAGCGGTTCGGTGAGGCCTGGTTTCGCAGCAGAAGCCTGGTCCACCACACTCACAGCAAAGCCCTCAAAGACGCCTGAGACGTGATCGATTGCCTGCGCAATCGATTTGTCTGGGGCGAATCGATAGTTGATTGTCACCGTGCAGAGATCCGGAATAACGTTGCCGGCAACGCCACCACTGATCGCAACAGCGTTCAGGCCCTCCCGATAGACCAGGCCATCAACATCGACCTCAGCCGGTTGATATGACTCCAGTCGAGAGAGGATGTCGGCGGCTGCGTGAATAGCGTTCTTACCCATCCACGACCTAGCTGAGTGAGCGCGGAGGCCCTGCGTGCTGACCTCCACCCGCAGGGTTCCATTGCACCCAGCTTCAATTGCTCCGTTCGTGGGCTCCCCCACAATGGCAAGATCCCCCTTCACCCACTCGGGGTGAGCAGCACCAAAGAGGCCAAGGCCATTTTTGCTGGCCTGGACTTCTTCGTTGTCATAGAAAATCCATGTCACGTCGTGAACCGGTTGCGAAACCTCCAGCGCCAGCTTGAGTCCCACCGCAACACCGGCCTTCATGTCGACACTGCCTCGACCCCAGAGCCACCCGTCGACCTCGCGAGAGGGCAGATTCTTGTTGGCCGGAACGGTGTCGATGTGACCAGCCCAGATAATTCGCTTCGCTCGGCCGAGGTTAGTCCGCGCTGCCACCGTGTTGCCGAGGCGGAGAACCTTGAGATGAGATGCCCCGGAGAGAACAGCCTCAATGGCGTCCGCCAGTGAGGCCTCAGCCCCGGAGGGGCTCTCGCTATCGACTAGTGCCTGCACAAGTTGGCCAAGCGGTGCCCCCACGGGGAGCGAGGCGCTGGAAGCCGACATGGCCTCAAGTGTAATGGGGGTGGCACTGCCTATACCCTGGTGTCATGAGTGAGAAGGCCACCACCGCGTGGGGTTATGGCATTGCGACCATTGACACAGCCACGAACACGGTGCTGGACACGTGGTTCCCAGACCCCCAGCTTGGCGCCCCACCCGCGAACTTTGACCCCCACCTCATCCCGAGCTCCCTTGGCCACCTAGAAGGCGACGACGCTACCCGAGGGGTTCACCTGATGGGCGTCACGACCATCTGCGACCTGACCCAACCGCCGACTTCCACCTCGGACGCTTACCTTCGCCTCCACCTGTTGAGTCACTGCCTGGTCCAACCCAACTCCATGAACTTGGAGGGAATCTTTGGAATTCTTCCGTTGGTTGCCTTCACCAACCGGGGACCCGTCTCGCCAGAGTTCTATGACCAACACCGCATGGCGATGCAGCGGGTGGGAATCGTGATCCAGAGTCTGGATCGATTCCCACCGCTTCTGGGCTACGTCACCCCGCCCCGGGTTCGCATCGCAGATGCAGCCAGGGTTCGCCTTGGCGCTCACCTGTCCCCCGGGACAACCGTTATGCACGAAGGGTTTGTGAACTTCAACGCGGGAACGCTCGGCGCCTCCATGGTGGAGGGCCGTATTTCTCAAGGCGTTGTCGTGGGCGATGGCACCGACATTGGTGGTGGTGCATCCATCATGGGAACACTCTCCGGCGGTGGGCAAGAAGTGATCTCTCTAGGCAAGCGTTGTTTGCTCGGCGCTAACGCAGGCATTGGCATCTCCCTAGGAGATGACTGTGTCGTTGAAGCAGGCCTGTATGTGACCGCCGGCACCAAAGTTGCCGTTATTGCCGATGGAAAGACCACCCAGGCGAAAGCGTCAGCATTGAGTGGCCAACCCGGCCTTCTCTATCGCCGGAACTCCATGACCGGAGCTGTTGAGGTGCTCCCGCGAGGGTCTGCAGAAACATTGCTAAACCTGGTGCTCCATAACAACTAGAGAGTGCGCGGGTTCAGATGGCGCCAGCACGCTAAGCGCTAGAGGCGTAGATCAGCTAGTGCCGCCTCGACACGATCGAAGTCTTGGCTTGTCATTCCGCGAAAGAAGGGCAGCCCAAGGGTGCTCCCGGCCAATTCATTCGTGACCTTCAACTGCCCGCGTGTCTGTATTCCAGAGAAGGCCGGCATCACGTGACAACCATCGGACCACCACTTGCGGGTTTCGATCCGATGCGAAGCGAAAACACTAACCGCCTGGTCTCGAACCTCCTCACTAGAAAACCTAACAATCCAATACGGCCCGACGTTGTCTGCAGAAATCTGAGGTATACCGATTCCGTGCAATTGTTCAACCTGCGCAGCGAGCGCGCGGGCGCTCTTCCAGGCCACACGTTCATCGGGTTCCTGATCAAGAGCAACATGAGCAACCACCGCCTGGAACTCTGACATCTTGCCGTTGGTTCCGGGCACCTGAGAGACGCGATCACCGTTGAATCCAAAGTTTGACCAGGTCCTGATCAACTGAGCTACGGAAGGGCTCCCACAAACCACCACCGCGCCCTCCCCAGCCCCCAGATACTTCGTGGCATGGAGCGAAAACACGACGACGCCTTGGGGTCCGAGCGCTCCCCTCAAAGAATCTACATTGCCGAGGCTGGCAGCAGCATCAATTACAAGCGGAGCGTTCCAGTCTGACTTCATCTGCAAGGGTAGACCGACTCCGAAAGGCAAGGTAACAACGGCGGGTTCGTGCCGCGCTATCTGCTCGACCGCCAGGTGGCTAGCGTCGTCGACATCAATGAACTGTAAATTTTTTCCGGCAGCCAGAACCGCTAATCCAGTAGCCGTAAAGGTCCAGGCCGGAGCGACCCACCCTGCCGCCCCAAGAACCGAGACCGCTCCCTGCAAACCGAGAGTCGCATTCGCCAACACTACGACTTGATCAACACTCACCTCGAGACGAGCCGCAAGGCGCTGCTCTAGTTCAGTAACTTGAGGCCCGTAATTGGAGTAAATCTGAGCGGACTCGATCGCGCGTAAACGCGGCACCAGGGCGGATGTGTTGGGGAGTCGTGGCTTCATCACCCTGAGGAGACCGTGAGAGATTCCCCCTCGGGATGCGGGCATCATGGTCAAATCCTACTCTGAGCGCGAAAGTTCTAGTGTCGCAGTCATGAGTCCAACCCACCAACCTGACCTGTTCTCCAAGAGCTCACTGGCGTTGAGATTTTCCAAACAGCCGCAGAAACTTGACCGCAAATTCGAAAATCGCTCGCTTGGCCTGACTCAAAAAAGCCCTCCCCAGAACGCGGAAAGGGCTAATTCCGACGGATCCCAGCATGTTGGAGGTGCGGAACACACTCTCCGCAAGAAAATGTGTGGCAAGCCTGGACTCGTGAAGGTCAACGAGCATACGAGCCAAAAAGATACGAGCCGTCATCGATCGCACGCTGGCGGACGTCCCATCACCCTTCCCGACAAGGCCGGAGTTGCTACGATGCAGGCGACGAACAGTTCCTTCGAAGTCCGGAAGGTAAATTACGTCCCCTGTGAGCGCAACGAGCTGCGCTGTAATGACATCCTGGGCAAGCGCGTCGAGCGGAGGATAAGGAATCCAGGGGATCGACTGGTTCCGGTACAGCACGCTACTCTGGAGAAAACGAAACCCCCTAACCGCCGTTGACGATGGCAGTGACATTCGCGCGTTCTCAGGGGGAAGCCTTCGCACAACTGCCCCGGTCTCATCTACCTCCACCCCTGCATGGTGGACGAACGCGGCTTTGGGATTCGTCAGGAGCGCCTCGACCTGTCGCTGAAGCTTGTCAGGCCGAATCCAATAGTCATCCCCATCGCAAATGGCCACAAACTCGCCCTTGGCGTGTCGGCGCAATTCCTGAACGGGGCTCTTCGTAAAAAAGGTGTTCTCCGGCTCGACGAAAAGCCTAATCAGCCGCCGATACCGAGACTCGTATCGTGCCAAAACATCTTGGGTGCCGTCTGTAGATCCGTCGTCCCGCACAAGAATCTCAAAAGGAAAGCTGGTTTTCTGATTCAAAAATCCGACCAGCGCAGATTGAATGAACGCCTCGTGATTGTAAGTCGTACACAAAACTGAAACGACCGGATCGTTGGAATTTCCTGGCCAATGCTCCACAATCTTGGACTCGGTCGGCACGGTCAGAAAAGGTGAATCCGAAAACGCCACGAGAACCCCCTGAGGCTTCTGCACATTCGTAAGTTGACATGCATTCCCCCGTCAATCATAAAAGGTCTATGCAGATTTTCTTTCCAATTTCAATTTTGGTCGGGACGAGCCCGCTACCATCGCGGTCTGGAATTTCCCATCGCGGGCAGACGAAGCATTCCCTCCGAGCACGCAATGCGGCGTCTTCCGGCCCCTGAAAACCATCGAGTTTTTGGAACCTACATTTGTCGCGCCAG
>JBIIFP010000090.1:0-3533 GCA_044237205.1 Pontimonas sp.
AACTGGCTCTTTGTCCTCTTGCAGGTCGCGGTTATAGGCAAGCGGCAACGCCTTCAGCGTTGCCAGCAAACCGGTCAGATTGCCAATAAGGCGCCCAGTTTTGCCACGAGTGAGCTCGGCGATGTCAGGATTCTTCTTCTGCGGCATCATCGAGGATCCCGTCGCGTAGGAATCATGGAGAGACATGTAGCCAAACTCCGCCGAGGTGAAGACGACAATCTCTTCCGCCAGGCGGGAGAGATCGATGCCAATCTGGGTCGTGACATAGAGAAACTCTGCGACCGAATCCCTCGACGAGGTGCCATCCACCGAGTTCTCCATCGCACCCTGGAATCCCAGCTCACTGGCGATTGCCTCGGCATCGAGGCCCAATCCCCCTCCGGCCAGAGCGCCGCCGCCATAGGGCGAAACATTGTTGCGCTTGGCCCAGTCATCGATACGCGAAATATCGCGCACCAACGGCCAGGCGTGCGCCAGAAGGTAGTGAGCGACCAGAACAGGCTGAGCGTGCTGGAAGTGTGTGCGCCCTGGCATAACCCGCTCCCCCGCTTCCTCAGAACGGGAGATCAGGATTCTCACCAGCTCAATGAGGATGTGGCGAATCGCCCGCGACGTGTCTCGCATATAGAGCCGAATGAAGGTGGCAATCTGGTCATTTCTACTGCGACCAGCGCGCAAACTTCCGCCAATTTCAGGCCCGACCGCCTCAATCAGGACGCGCTCTAGCCAGCCGTGAACATCTTCGTCGTGCTCCCCCGGCGCAATGGTGCCAGCGGTGAAGTCTTTCCCAATCTTCGCCAACGCTGATTCCAGAGCTTTCAAAGCAGCTGCAGTCAACAGGCCGCGGTCCTTCAGCGCCTTGGCGTGAGCCTTGGTGGCATCCAAGTCATAGGGCACCAGACGCCAGTCGAAATGCGTGGACTTGCTCAAGCGCTGCATCTCGAAGCTTGGGCCCGAGCCAAACCGGCCGCCCCACAGGGCGCCCTCGTGTGTTTGGCCGGACATGGCAGTTATCCCTCGTTCTTTGCGTGCCGCTTGGCGGAAATCTTGCTCGGCAGAGACCACAGCTCGATGAAACCCTTCGCGTGAGACTGATCGAAGGTGTCACCGGTGTCGTAAGTGGCAAGGTCAAAGTCATAGAGACTCTGATCCGACATGCGGCCTGTCACCATGGCAACACCGGACTGCAGCTTCAGACGAATGTCTCCAGAGACATGGCGCTGCGTGTGTGCGATGAACGCATCGAGGCTGCGCTTGAGGTCAGAGAACCACAGTCCGTCGTAGACGAGGTTCGCCCAGTCAGCCTCGATCTTGCGCTTGTAACGCCCCAAATCGCGCTCCAGCACTAAGTTCTCGAGTTCTTCGTGCGCGGTAATCAGGGCGATGCCAGCGGGCGCTTCGTACACCTCGCGGCTCTTGATTCCCACGAGTCGGTCTTCGATGATGTCGATGCGGCCAACACCGTGGCGGCCTGCCACGGTGTTCATGATCTCTATGGCCTGCAGTGGCGTAACGGCTTTGCCATCAATCGCGACAGGGATGCCCTCCGCGAAGCGGATGACGACATCTTCTGCTGGGAGGCCCTTGGCCGGGTCGTCCGTGTATTCCCAGACGCCATCGCCTGGAGCATTCCAGGGATCCTCGAGCAATCCGGTCTCAACAGCGCGGCCCCAGACGTTCTTGTCCACGGAATAGGGGTTCTTCTTGCTCTGCTTGATGGGAAGTCCGTGTTCTTCTGCGTAGGCAATTGCTTTGTCTCTGGTCAAAGCCAAGTCCCGAATCGGGGCGATGCTAGTGAGCTCTGGCGCCAGGGCAGCAACAGCCGCTTCGAAACGAACCTGGTCGTTTCCTTTACCGGTGCAGCCGTGAGCCACGCTGTCGGCGCCAAGCTCGCGGGCAACCCGGGCTAGGTGCTTGGAAATTAATGGCCTCGACAGCGCAGACACCAAGGGGTAGCGCTTTTGGTAGAGGGCATTGGCGCGAAGCGCAGGCATCACAAAGTCAGTAGCAAACTCATCTTTGGCGTCAACGACGATCACCTCTACCGCGCCACAGTCCAGTGCGCGCTGGCGGATGTCCTCCATGTCCTCGCCGCCCTGACCCACGTCAACGGCAAGCGCGACAACCTCTTTACCGGTTGCGTCTTTCAACCAGCCAATGCCGACGGAGGTGTCGAGGCCACCGGAATACGCTAAAACGACTCGTTCGGACACTGACGCCACTACTTTCTCTCACGTGTGCACACCACCACCGGGTGAAACTTCAGTCTACTGGCCAGCCTGTCGTCGCTCTGCGCGCTCCAAAAGCCACACCATCAAGGCTTTTTGAGCGTGCAGGCGGTTCTCTGATTCATCCCAAATCACGCTCTGCGGGCCATCGATGACCTCCGCTGCCACTTCATACCCACGGTCGGCTGGCAAACAGTGCAGGAAGATCGCGTCACTGGCCGCCCTCACCATCAACGCTTGATCTACCTGGTATCCGGCAAAGGTGGCAAGACGCTGGGCCTTTTCATCCTCTTTACCCATCGACACCCAGGTGTCGGTGACCACAACGTCCACTCCAGAAACAGCGGCCTCTGGATCATCCAGAACCGCAATTGATCCCCCGGTCTTCCCCGCCAAAGCGGTGGCATCGGCGACCACTCCGGGGTCTGGGGAGAAGCCAGCCGGGCAGGCGAGTCGCACGTTCATACCGGCGTTAGCGCCAGCCAACAGATAGCTCTGGGCCATATTCGAGCGACCATCTCCGAGGAAAGCCACCATGGTTCCCTGAAGGGAACCCTTGTGCTCACGGATGGTGAGGAGGTCAGCCAAGAGCTGGCAGGGGTGAAAATCATCACTCAGAGCGTTCACTACGGGCACCGTGGTTCCCGCGGCCATTTCTTCAAGGCCTGCCTGGGCATACGTGCGCCACACAATGGCTGCCACCATCCGCTCCAGCACGCGGGCTGTGTCAGAGGGGGTTTCTTTACCACCCAGCTGCGAGTTGGCCGTTGAAATAATCAAGGGCTCGCCACCCAGGTCGGCAATGCCCACCGCGAAGGACACTCTGGTCCTGGTGGAGGACTTATCAAAGATGACGGCCACCGTTTGCGGGCCGGCCAAAGGACGTTTGCCGTAGCGGTCGGCCTTCATCGCAACAGCGAGGTCGAGAATCTCCGTTTGCTCAGCCGGGGTGATGTCGTCATCACGCAAGAAGTGTCTGGTCATGATGCGACTACCTCAGTTCCTATTCCCTCAGCGGTAAAGGCTTCCAACAGCACAGAGTGCGCGAGGCGTCCATCAATGATGGCGGCTTTGGCAACACCGCCTCGCACTGCATCCAGACACGCGGTCATCTTCGGAATCATTCCGCTCTCCAGCCCCGGAAGCAAGCCTTCCAACTCGGTAGCGCTCAGGCTGGAAATCAGTGATTCGGCGTCTGGCCAGTGTCGATACAGGCCCTGCACATCGGTCAACAGCACCATTTTTTCGGCGCCCAGAGCAATCGCGAGGGCGGCGGCTGCCGAATCTGCGTTCACATTCAGCACA
>JBIIFP010000083.1:0-3861 GCA_044237205.1 Pontimonas sp.
AGATTGCCCCCTGTGAGATGGCCTGCACAGATTTCCGGTCCGCCTCCAGTTGCTTCGGCCCGACCAGGGGGCACTTCACCTCAAGGATGTCGGCGAGAGAGGAACGTGCCACAACTTGTGGCCCGACCAGGCTCGGCTGAAAAAACAGAACAGGGATCCCGAGCCATTGCGCTAGACTGAAGAGAGCAAAGTCCGCCACCTCATGGGGTGTTTCTTCAAAGACCATGTGGGTGGGCTTGGAGCGGAGCAGTTGAGACAACAGCGCTAGCTGCAGCCGCCGCAGCACAATCTCGCGATCAACCGTCCGAAACGTGCCCGTTGAGTCTCTCCTGGAGAGCATCCCCATGAGGATTGCGTGGGTCTCGGGATATGACGGTTCACGAAAATAGGCGGAAAGCTGCTCGGGTGCCGCGTCGTGAATAGGAACGTTCAGGTAGTAGTCGGTCACAATATCCCGGGGGAAGACTTCGTATCCGGGTTTCGCTCCGGACTGCCGGGCGGGCAGCGCCTGCGCGCCCGCGACAAGCTCGTGGCCCTGGTGAAACAACTCCTCAAGAACGATGCCCCAGCTACGGTTTGGGCTCAGGTCGCGCCCAACGAGGAGTGCGAGTCTCATAGTAGGAAGTATACGGAGGGGCGCTCTCCGCTCGAGGTTCCTCGCCAGGCGGGGCGCTCTAGACCGATACGATGGACATTGCTTTCTACGATTGGGAGATCACTATGAAGACGCCCTCGACGACGTCAGTTTTTGGATCAGTCCGCCAACCCCTCCTCGTTCTTGACCTTGCGAACAACCACAACGGTTCAGTGGACCACGGCAAGGCAGTCATTGACAGCGCCGCGAGGGCCCTCGATGGACTGAACTTCCTGGCCACGATCAAGTTCCAGTATCGCGACCTCGACACACTGATTCACCCCTCATATAAGGGCAATTACGACTACAAATACATCAAGCGCTTCGAAGAAACCCGTTTGAGCGATGCGCAGTACTTGGAGCTGGTAGATCATGCGCGGTCGGCGGGCTTTTCCGTGTCCTGCACCCCCTTCGATGAAATCTCTGTCCAGAAGGTTGTTGACCACGGGTTCGACATTTTGAAAATTGCGAGCGCGTGCGCAACCGATTGGCCACTCCTCGGCGCTGTGGTGAAACATGACCTCCCGGTCATTGTGTCGACCGGTGGGTTGAACACTCGCGAGACCGACCAGGTTGCAGCCTTCATGAGCAAGCGCGTCGATCAGTTAGCTCTGATGCACTGTGTGGCTGTTTACCCAACCCCAGACGACGAACTGGCTCTGAACCGTATCGACTTCATGAAGGCCCGCTATCGCGGTGTTCCGATTGGCTATTCCACCCACGAGGATCCGGGCAACAGCCTTGCTGGCAGCCTTGCGTTGGCCAAGGGTGCCCACATTCTCGAGAGGCACGTTGGGCTCGAAGCTGACGGCATGTCAGTGAATTCCTATTCCTCGCAAGAAGCAGACCTCACGGCCTGGGCGACCCGCCTCACTGAGGCAATCGCCATGATGAGTGGGATGGACGACCGTAACTTCGTGAATGAAGTGGAGCTTGAGTCTGTTCGCGCTCTTCGTCGCGGTGTTTACGCCAAGCACGATCTGGCTCCCGGTGCAGAAATCGGCGATGGCGACATCATGTTGGCTATCCCTGTGCTCGAGGGCCAAATAACCGCAAACATGTGGTCCAAGCTTGAGCACAAAGTTACGACGTCCAAGGTTGACGCTCTCGACAAGCTGACTACACACAACCTTGAGATCACCAAGCGCAATGCACTGCTGCGCGAACTGGTCGAGCGGAGCAAACTGCACTTTGAGTCCGCCGGAGTTCTGGTACCTAACCGCAGTGAGCTGGAATTTTCCCACCACTACGGGATCGAACGCTACGACGAGTTTGGCATTGTGATGGTCACGATCGTGAACCGCGACTACTGCAAAAAGGTCATCGGGGTTTTCCCCGGTCAAGCCCATCCCGAGCACGTTCACAAGAAGAAGGAAGAAACCTTCATTTGCATGAGTGGAACGCTCATTGTTGATCTTGACGGCGTGAGTCACCCCCTTAAGCCAGGCGATGTCCTCACCGTGGAAGTGGGAGTGAAGCACAGCTTCCACTCCCCCGACGGCGCCGTCTTCGAAGAGATCTCCTCAACTCACTTTGTCGATGACTCCTACTACACAGATGAATCCATCAACGCGAACGCTGAGCGCAAGACCAAGCTCTCGGTGTGGTCGTTGACCGAGTAAGCCATGGCTGCTCGCGTCAAGGTCATCGGAGCCGGTTCAATAGGCAATCACTTGGGTCACGGTTGCAGCACTTTGGGTATGGACGTGACAATCTGCGATATCGATCGCCGCGCGCTGGAGCGCGCTCGCGACGTCATTTATCCCAACCGCTATGGGGCTTGGGATGACGCGATTACGTTGGCCACACCGGATGAACTCTCTGACGAAGAGTTTGACATCGTCATTGTGGGCACACCCCCGGCGACTCACCTGAAGGTCGCGACCGCCGAGTTGGAGAAGACTCGCCCCGGCGTGATCTTGATTGAGAAGCCGCTGGCTCATCCAGCCTCGAGCGAAATCGAAGACTTCATTGCCGCGGCAGAACGCTCGACTACCCGAGTGCTGGTCGGTTACAACCAGAGGCTTAAACCCAACACGAAGCACTTTGTGCACCTGGCAACGTCGTTAGACCTCGGCGCTCTTCGTGGCTTGAGCTCCAACATGCTCGAGAGCTGGGATGGGATTCTTAAAGCCCACTTCTGGATGAAGAGTGAACGTGACTCCTACCTAGCATTCACAGACCAGGGTGGCGGGGCTCTCCTCGAGCACAGCCACGCCCTCAACCTCTTTTTGTATTTTGCCGATGTTCTCGGACAGGGTCGCGTAACCGATGTCGTGGCAGACATCGAGTGGGTCTCCCACGAGGATGGCCGATACGACCGTGATTCCGCACTCTCCCTCACTCTCGAATCAGGTCTTGTGGGCACTGTTCGCCAAGACCTTCACACCTGGCCCGCGAGCAAAGAGGCCATCGCAACCTTCGACAAAGGCGCCCTTGTGTGGTCGATGGGCGACTCATCGGACCGTGTGGAACACCGCTCCCCTGGCGGGGAGCTCGTCGAAGGCTGGGATTTCCCGAAGACCAGGCCCGATGACTTTCTTGGCGAGCTCGAGCACCTTCGCTCGGTGTGGGAAAACCCAACGTCAGAATCACCGATCGGCCTCCCCGAGGGACTTGCCGTGATGGATGTGATTCTGGCTGCTTTCGAGTCGTCACGCTCGGGTGCATCAGAAGCCGTCAGGCTCAGGAGCTAACGCTTCGTGTTCAAGGGTTTGAGAGTGCTCGCGGTAATCCCGGCCCGAGGTGGCAGCAAGGGGATTCCTAAGAAGAACATCGCGCCGGTGGCCGGCAAGCCACTGATTTCTTACACCACCGAGCTCACCCAGACTCTCCCGTGGCTTGATTCGACCTTAGTCTCGACCGACAGCAAAGAAATCGCCGAGGTTGCGACACTGACACCGGGGCTGGAGATTATTTGGCGCCCAGAAGAACTCTCTGGTGATCGAATTGGTGACCACCCCGTCTTGCGCCATGCATTACTTGCACGGGAAGAACAAACGGGTGAGCACTACGACATCGTTCTGATGCTCCAACCGACCTCACCGCTGCGCACAGTTGATGACATTGAGGGCTGCATCACACAGCTTCACGAGGGCAACTGGGATGCCGTGTGGAGCGTCTCAGAGACCGAGTTGACCTATCACCCACGGAAGCAGTTAGCCCTGTCTCCGGAGGGCAAACTCGACTTCGTGATCCCCGGCGGTCACGCGATTGTCGCCAGGCAG
>JBIIFP010000084.1:0-3856 GCA_044237205.1 Pontimonas sp.
GGACGCAACTCGATTGCGTGGATAACGGTACCCACGGGGATGTTGCGCAACGGCAGGTTGTTGCCGGGCTTGATGTCAGCGTTAGGGCCAGACTCCACAATGTCGCCCTGGCGAAGCTTGTTGGGGGCGATGATGTAGCGCTTGGTGCCATCGATGAAGTGCAGCAGCGCGATGCGCGCAGTGCGGTTGGGGTCGTACTCGATGTGAGCGACCTTGGCGTTCACGCCATCCTTGTCATCGCGACGGAAGTCAATGACGCGGTACTGGCGCTTGTGGCCACCACCGATGTGACGGGTCGTGATGCGACCGCTGCTGTTACGACCACCGGTCTTTGGCAGAGGCCTTAGCAACGACTTCTCGGGAGTGCTGCGGGTGATTTCCTCGAAATCAGCAACAGAAGAGCCACGGCGACCAGGGGTCGTCGGCTTATATTTGCGAATAGCCATGTTCTTCCTACCTATCCCACAGCCGTGAAGATGTCGATGGAGCCAGAGGCGAGAGAGACAATGGCACGCTTGGTGTCCTTGCGCTTTCCAGCCCCAAACTTGGTGCGGCGAGTCTTACCGGTCTTGTTCAAGGTGTTGACCGAGGAAACCTTCACGTTGAAGATCTTCTCGATGGCCAGCTTGATCTCGGTCTTCGTCGCGCGGGGGTCAACCTCGAAGGTGTACTTGCCCTGGTCAATCAGGGTGTAGCTCTTCTCGCTGACAATCGGGCGAACAATGACGTCACGAGGATCCTTGTTCCAAGCAATCGCGTGAATACTCATTACTTGCCTCCCTTAGCGCCCGCGTCAGCTTTCGCTGCCACGAAGGTCTCAAATGCCTCAGCGGTGAAGATGATGTCGTCACTGTTGAGAACGTCATAGGCGTTGAGCTGGTCGGGGTGCACAGCGTGGATGCCAGGAAGATTCCGAACACTCTTCTGACCGTTCAGATCGTCACGACCCACAACAATCAACACGTTGCGACCAGGAGCAGTCTGCGCAATGAGAGCAGAAGCAATCTTGGTCGAGGGAGCCTTGTCGGTTCCAAGCCCCTTG
The DNA here is from genome assembly GCA_044237205.1 of Pontimonas sp. Lineage (GTDB taxonomy): Bacteria > Actinomycetota > Actinomycetes > Actinomycetales > Microbacteriaceae > Pontimonas. The sequence goes on from JBIIFP010000084.1 coordinate 1,043, forward strand.
ACCACGTGAATGCGGTCAGCGCGTGCGCGGTCAGACAGTGCGCTCAGCAAAGCCTTCTGCACCATCTTCTTAGGCGTGCGCTGCGAGTAGTCTCTTGGCACTGGACCGTGGACAATTCCACCACCGCGGTGCTGAGGGGCACGAATCGAACCCTGACGGGCGCGACCGGTTCCCTTCTGCTTGAACGGCTTACGACCGGCACCAGACACTTCACCGCGACCCTTGACCTTGTGAGTACCCTGGCGGGCTGCTGCAAGCTGAGCAACAACCACCTGGTGCATCAAGGGCACGTTGGTGACAACGTCAAAGACGTTGGCGGGCAAATCGACGGAGCCGGACTTCTTGCCGGATGCGTCGAGGACGTCAACAGATGCAGCCATGGTTAGGGGGCCTTCCTGGCGTTACGAACAAAAACCAAACGACCCTTGGCGCCGGGAACGGCACCCTTGATCAGGAGCAAGCCGCGCTCGGCGTCCACAGCGTGAACAGCGAGGTTCATCACCGTGACGCGATCGCCACCCATGCGACCGGCCATACGCATGCCCTTGAAGACCCTCGAAGGAGTCGACGAGGCACCGATGGAGCCTGGCTTGCGGTGGTTACGGTGCGAACCGTGTGAGGCGGAGACACCCTTGAAGTTGTGGCGCTTCATGACACCGGCGAAACCTTTACCCTTGCTGGTGCCCATGACATCAACAAGCGCTCCGGCTTCAAACACGGTGGCGTTGATTTCCTGGCCCACTTCGTAGCTGGAAGCATCGCTCGTGCGAATCTCGGTCACGTGGCGGCGGGGAGTGACGCCAGCCTTCTCAAAGTGGCCCTTGAGAGGGTTGGTCACCTTGCGGGGGTCAATCTGACCGCTCGCGACCTGAACGGCCTCATAGCCGTCCTTCTCCATCGTGCGGATCTGGGTCACGACGTTGGGGGCAACCTGAACCACGGTCACAGGGATGAAGCGATTGTTCGCATCCCAGACCTGGGTCATCCCGAGCTTGATGCCCAGTACCCCTTTAGTTGTAGTCACAGTCGACATGGTCTATTTCCTTAAAGCTTGATTTCGATGTTGACGTCAGCGGGCAAGTCCAAACGCATCAAGGAGTCGACCGCTTTGGGGGTGGGGTCAATGATGTCGATAAGACGCTTGTGGGTGCGCTTCTCGAAGTGCTCACGCGAATCCTTGTACTTGTGCGGTGAGCGGATAACAGCAATCACGTCCTTATCCGTAGGAAGAGGAACGGGACCCACCACAGTGGCTCCGGCACGGGTAACCGTGTCAACAATCTTTCTGGCTGAAACGTCAAGACCTGCGTGGTCATACGACTTCAGTCGAATGCGGATTTTTTGTCCCGCCATGGTTTTCTCTTTCTCTCACTCGCACAGAACTCTCGCCCTGCACACTTCAGGCAACCCGGCGCTCTCGCACCGGGTGGCACACACCACTGTTCTTCTATCAACACACTTCGGTTGGCCCCAGGGGCACTCTCCAGCACACACAAACCAAGGCTTGCGAAGCGGATCCGTCGATGACGTTGTGTTCTGCTACCCGCGGCCTAGATCTTTTGCGAAGTCGCAATTCTATGCACTACCTGGCAGTGAGCACCCCACGAATGAAGTGCGTATTGAACCTCACAAACTATGCCACAGCCCTGCATTTAGTGCAACCCGGGCGTGTCGCACTTTTACCGGCCGATGAACGCCCTGATCACCTGCGACACTGAGCCACGTTGAGGGAGCAATCAAGCTCACCGTATCTGCTAGTGGGGGAGTGACGAATAGGTGACGTACAGGGCTGGGCCAAGCCCAGAGAGCATTCCCCACGCAAGCGCCCCAAGGGACTGCACCACACTCGCCCGCCACACACTGACCCCCAGCGATACGGCGATAGCTGCCGCAAACTGAGTTCCAATGAGTAGTGGTCCCACGACAGCCATCCCCACGTCGCCGTAACGAACAAAGATGCGCTTGGCTCTGGCGGTACGGCTATCGTCCTGGGGAGGTTTCCCCTGCTTTTCACGCCTTCTGGCTATCGCGGAAAGAATCCGCTCGCTCCCCGCCGCGAACAGCACGATTGTCGCCGCATTCCCCAGCAGGGCGAAAACCACGGTCCACACCACAGGTAATCCCAACAGGATGGCTACTGGGATGACGACGACGGCTTCCAACCATGGAATCGCGCCCGCAATAAACACGCCGAGCAACCCCAGTTGCTCCACTAAGGACTCCGTCACCCGGTTCTAATCCTCCCGCGCAGTGATAAAGACAACAATCAGTCTAGGGACGTCGGTTTTTTCGCGTCAACGTAGCCATCAGCGCCTCCATCGGGCCTTGCTTGAATCGCTGGAACCACAGAGTGCTTGCGCCCGCCAACACCGCGTACACGGCAACGGCAATCACCATTGCGACCCAGTAGTCCACCGCTTGGAAAAGGCCCAACCCCCACGCTCCAAAGATCATGCTGAGGAACACGGATTGAAGGAGATAGTTCGTCAGCGACGCCCGTCCCGGATACTGCATCCAGGCCACAGCACGAGAATTCTTACGAACGAAGAGAGCAATCACGGCTAGGTAGCCCATGCTCAGCAGAGGCGCCGTCATCGATCCCATGGTGATTGACCCCAGGTAGACGGCCTCAGAGGGGGCACCAGAGGTCTCGTTGGTGACGTAGAGCACCGCCGCAAGAAGCTGAAGCGGGAGCCCCAGCCCAAACCCCCACCGCAGCATCGTGGCAGTGCGAAGCTGCAAGGAATTGGCCCCTAACAGGCCCTTACGAGCCGCAAGAACCCCCACGAGAAAAGCTGCGAAAACGAGCCCGCC
>JBIIFP010000033.1:0-13828 GCA_044237205.1 Pontimonas sp.
CAGTAACCCTGCTCACCACCATCACCGACATTGACACCGACCTCCAGTCGGCAGAAAAGGCAGTTACTGACCTTCTCGCCGCACAGGGTGACGCTGTCAACGGTATCGTCACCACTGCTTACAACCCTGCTGTTGCAGCAACCAAGGGTGTTGAAAGCACTGGATTGCCCATCAAGGTCATTGCAATCGATGATGACGCAATCATCCTCGACGCAATCCGCGCCGGAACCATCTCTGGAACTGTTGTCCAGAACCCATGGGGCCAGGGCTACGTCGGTAGCTACGTTCTCTCAGCACTTCAGACTGGTTACTGCACCATGAACGAACCAGGTCTCTACGTAGACTCCGGTTCATTCCTTGTGACCACTGACAACGTTGAAACCTACAACGCTGAGCGCGAGGAAACCTCCAAGTCGATCTTGGCTGCGTTCCAGACCGAATACATGACCTGCGGCTAATAACCTCAGGTTAGACCGCGCATCGGGCGGCCCCTCGGGGCCGCCCGATGTCCGCGGAGCAGGTCTTTCCCATTACGACCACTAGGCAAGGACGCCATGGCGACAATCACTTCCGCTCGCGCATATCTGATCGACATTCCCGTCGAGACCCCGCGGACCGATGCTGTCCAGGCTTTCCTTAAGCAAGAAACGATTTTTGTCCACATCTCTACCTCTGACGGTATTGAGGGCGTGGGCTACAGCTACACGATTGGCACCGGAGGAACCGCGATCCTCGCGCTACTGCGCGACTACCTTCTGGAGAAGTTGGTCGGCATGGACAGCGACCGCATTGAACAGATTTGGCAAACCGTCTATTACGGCACCAGGGCAACTACTACCGGTGCGATCACGTCGCTCGCCGTCGCAGCGATTGACACCGCTCTCTGGGACATCAAAGGCAAGCGCACCAACATGCCGCTGTGGAAGATGGTGGGCGGGGCATCAGACCGTGTGCCCCTCTATGACACCGAGGGCGGCTGGCTCCATATCGCCACGGATGAGCTGGTTCGGGGAGCTGTGGACTCCCAGAAGAAGGGCTGGCCCGGCGTCAAGCTCAAGATTGGCAAGCCCAATATTTCCGAGGACTTCGAACGCCTGAACGCCGTGCGCCAGGCTGTCGGCCCCTCGATGCACATCATGGTTGACGCCAACCAGTCCATGACCCTCGCCCAGGCCCGCCAGAGGGCCGAGGCGCTCCAAAGTGTTGGACTCTATTGGCTTGAAGAGCCCATGCCAGCCGACGACGTTGCCGCGCACCGTGCCCTTGCCCAGTCCACGACGATTCCGATTGCGGTGGGGGAAAGCATCTACTCAGCAGCCCAGTTCCAGCAGTACCTCCACCAGGAGGCCGCTGGCGTTATTCAGGTTGATGTTGCCAGGGTCGGCGGGATTACTCCGTGGCTCAAGGTCGCGCACCTTGCCGAGACCTACAACGTGGTGGTCTGCCCCCACTTCTTGATGGAAATCCATGTTTCTCTGGCTGCGGGCATTGCTAATGGGCATTATGTTGAGCACATCCCTCAGCTGACCGGCGTTACTACCGAGCGCATGAGTATCGACAAGGGTTGGGCCATCGCTCCCAGCACACCAGGTTTAGGGATACCGTGGGACTTCGAAGCAATTGAAAGGTTGGTAGTCGCCTAATGGAAATGGACTCTAAAAAGTTCGGACTCCGCTTCGGATACTTAGCAACGGATCAGCGGGTCATTCTCGCTGTTCTGGTCGTTGCGGTGTTCTTGGCATTTGCAATCCGGACACCGGCCTTCCTCAACGGTCAGTTTGTTATCTTCCCCCTCATTCGTGACACTGCGGTCATCACCATCGTTGGTCTCGCGCAGCTCGTCACTCTGTCGATTGGGCACTTGAACCTTGCGGTAGGTCGTATGGCGGCCCTCTCGGCAATGGTTGCTGGCTTCACCTACGAGCGTCTTGGCTGGGGCATTATGGAGGGCTTGCTCCTCGGTGTTGCCGCGGGAGCACTCGTGGGCGCGATGACCGGCTACATCATCGTCAAGTCCCAGGTGAACGCCTTCATCGTGACGTTGGCTGTTGACTTTGTTCTCCTGGGGCTTGTGACCTTTACCTATATTTCTCTGACGGAAGCAGCTGCCTTCACGAGCAAACCCGCCGGCATGGATGTGGTGAGGGCTGGTTCCCTCGCGGACGTGTGTCCGTTGGGTTGGTGTGGCCCGAGCATCATTCCTCTCATACTTTTCCCCGCTTTGATCATGGTCGCGGTAATCTCGTTTCTCTACCACCAGACACGTCTGGGCCGCGAGTTCCTTGCAACTGGAGCTAACCTGCGCGCTGCTCGACTGTCGGGCATCCCCGTTGACACTCGTGTCATCCAGGCTCACACGCTCTCCGGAGCCCTTGCGGGACTCGGTGGAATCTTCCTGGCTTTCGTGAACGGCTCGTTCTCCGCGGCAATTGGTAGCGAACTGCTGCTGCCCTCGTTCCTAGGTCCGATTCTTGCGGGTACCGCGCTAACCGGCGGTGTGGTGGGCGTGTTTGGAACAATGCTCGGAACCCTGCTCACCCTTGTTATCCGCCAGGGTTTGCTCGTGGGTGGCATCGGGCTCGAGACACTGAACATTGCCCTCGGAGTCATCTTGTTGCTGGCCCTCTCTGCCAACAAAATCCGCACAAGCCTGACGAACGTCTTCCGGAAGGGGAAGGGCAAATGAAAAGCGTCCTCGCACGTCTTCGGACGACTGAGTTCTCACTGACAGTCCTCTTCATAGTGGGCTTCCTGGCCCTCGCCGTGACAAGTGGGGGAGTCCTCTTCTCGGGGCAGTCCATCCGCAGCTTCCTGACCTACTTGGCTATCCCGATTCTGATCGGGTTGTCTCAGATGGTTGTGCTCTCTGTCGGCCAGTTGAACCTGGCCGTGGGAGCTATGGGTGGAGCATCGGCGGCCATCATGGCGCAGATGATGGTGGCTCTGAACGCTCCTATCTGGGTTGCGTTGCTTGCAGGCTTTCTCGCAGCGACCCTGATGGGTGCCGTCAACGGCTTCCTCGTGGTGGCGACCGGGCTCAATGGCTTCATCATCACGCTGGGAACACTCACGATTATGGAGGGGCTCCAGTATGCGCTGGTGAGGAGTTTCACTATCAACTCCTACCCGGATTCCGTAATGGCTTTTGGCAACATTTCGTTCTTCAATGTGCCGACGGTCTTCATGATTGCTGTTGCTACCGCACTTATTCTGTCCTGGTTCTACCGGACCAACGTGATGGCACGAGGGATTCTGGCTACCGGAGCGAACCCCCTGGCTGCCCGCCTGTCTGGTGTGTCGAACAACCGGTCTGTATTCCTTGCTCACACGATTTCCGGCGCACTGATTGGTGTGGCGGCAATCGTGACCATTACCTCCCTCGGTGGCATCAACCGATCCATCGGTGGTGACTGGCTGCTCGCAAGCTTCGCGGCCCCGATCATCGCCGGTGTGCTGATGAGCGGTGGCGTGGTGGCCATTTTTGGCACCGTTATGGCTGCCGGGGTGATGCGTCTTGTCGACATTGCCAGGGCCCAGTATTCACTGGACCCTTCTGTAGTCAACTTCACTATCGGAACTGTCGTTCTCTCAACCGTGGCGTTGAGCGAATGGCGTCGTCGCAGAGCTGAAATCAAGCGTCAAAAACACGTTGGGGTGGAACATGGTTGATGTACTGACAGTAAAAAAAGTCTCTAAAGGTTTCCCCGGCGTTAAAGCGCTTCAGGAAGTCAATCTCACCATGAGGTCTGGCGAGGTCCAGGCGCTTCTTGGCGAAAACGGTGCGGGCAAGTCCACACTGATCAAGATTCTGACTGGTGTCTACCAGGCCGATGAGGGCGAGTTGCTGATTGGTGGCGAGGCTGTCACCTTCTTCTCCCCACTCGAGGCGGCCAAAGCCGGCATCGGGGTGGTCCACCAGGAGCGGAACCTGATTCCGTATTTCACGGTGGCTGAAAACATTGTGCTTCAGGATCAGCCCCGCCGTTTTGGAGTGATTGATGAGAGCAAGCGCCGTGAACTTGCGCAAAAAGCTCTCGATGCGCTCGGTCTCGCCATCGACCCGATGGAGCTGGTGCAGAACCTTTCGGTTGCTCAGATGCAGCTGGTGGAGATTGCCAAAGCCCTCGTTACCGAAACCCGAGTTCTGCTCCTCGACGAGCCGACGGCTTCGATTTCTGGCGCGGAAGCGAAGAAACTCTTTGATGTCGTGCGCAAGCTCAAAGATCAGGGCACCGCAGTGTTGTTCGTGAGCCACAAACTCGAAGAGGTGTTCGAGGTCTGTGACACTGTGACCGTTCTGCGTGATGGTGAGAGTGTCATTGAGTCAGAGCCCCTCTCGAAGTATTCACAGTCGGACATCGTTACTGGAATGGTTGGGCGTGAGCTTGCCGAACGTGAGCGCCGATTCCGTGAGGTCGACCGCACCGGCACCCCGATTTTTGAATTGCGAGATGTCTCCACGTCGCTTGGACATAAGGACATAGCACTCAAGCTCTATCAGGGCGAGGTTCTGGGCTTTTATGGGCTGGTCGGCGCTGGTCGTAGTGAACTGATGCGCAGCGTCCTAGGTCTTCACCCCGTGCTCTCTGGTGAGATTCTTCTGCGCGGGGAGTCCATCAAGATTCGCGATGTCCGCGACGCGCTCCACAAGTACCGCATCGGCTATGTGACCGAAAACCGTAAAGAAGAGGGCTTGTTCCTCGACTTCACGATTAACCGGAACATCGCTGTCACGATATGGAAGCGCATCCAAGGTTTCCTCGGCCGTGTTCGTGGTCAACAGGAAACCGATGTGTCGAACCAGTACGTCGACAAGCTTGGCATCAAGGTCTCGTCTGTTATGCAGATGGCAGGCAACCTCTCGGGTGGCAACCAGCAGAAGGTCAGCCTGGCGAAATGGCTCGCTGCCAACACGGAAATCATCATTATTGACGAACCCACCGTCGGTATCGATGTCCGCACCAAGGCGAGCTTCCACGAACTCATCATGAACCTTGCTGATGAAGGGATTTCGGTCCTGCTCATCTCGAGTGATTTGCCAGAAATGGTGTCAATTGCTGACCGGGTTATGGTGATGCGTGACTACCGCTTCGTTGGCGAGTTCGACAACTCGAAAGAGTACGTCGAGATGTCGACAGGCGTGATGGAGGCCATCCAAGCCGGAAAAGCCTCGCTACTGAAGTAAGCGGGCAGTTAGCGAGGCAAGCGCAGGCTGGCCATGCCGCCATCGACGGCGAGGATCGTGCCCGTGGTGGAGAGAGACTTGGGGTGCGCCAGGTAGCTAATCGCGTGGGCGACTTCGGGAGCAGAGACCAGACGCCCAATCGGCTGGCGCGCCTCGAGGCGCGCTCTCTCGCCCGCGGGGTCATCGGTCTGGGCGAGAAGGCGCTGAACCCAGGGGGTGTCAGCTGTTCCAGGGTTCACACCGTTGACGCGAATGTTGTCTTCCAAGAAATCAGCGGCCATGGCCCGAGTCAAGGATTCGAGCGCGCCCTTGGATGAGCCGTATACGGCGCGCTTGGGAAGGCCAATGGGTGCCGCCACAGAACAGGTGTTCACAATCACAGGGTTTGTGCCCCTGACCAGCAGCGGGTGCAGGTGGCGCACCACACGGGCGGTGCCAAAAACATTGACTGCGAAAACTTTTTCCCAGTCCTCGGGGCTCGCGTCAACCACGCTTCCGATTGCACCGATTCCAGCGTTGTTGATGAGAATGTCTAGCCCGCCGTCAAAGACGGTGGCGACCTCGGAGGCTGCTTGGACGACACTGTCCTCCTGGGAAACATCGCAGGACACATAGGTTCCAACGCCGCTGAAGCTACCCTCGTTCAGATCCAGACCACAGACGCTGGCACCCTGGGAGGCCAGCATCTGGGCAACCTCTAGGCCAATGCCTGAGCCTGCTCCGGTAACGACTGCGCGGAGACCTTGGAAGTCGGAGCTCATCGCTTCCATTCCTTGCCGGTGGGGTAGAGGTAGTCCTTAATGCTTTGGGACTTCATTTCAGCACCAGCGCCTGCTTCGAGGGGGGCGATGTAGCGCGCGTTCTTGACCACTGTGGGAACCACGAAGTGCTCGTGCAGGTGGTCGACGAACTCCACGACGCGAAGGTCGTGGTGGCCCGTTACAGCGACAGAATCGAACATGGCCAAGTGTTGCACCATTTCACACAGGCCGACGCCGCCAGCGTGGGGACACACGGGAACACCGAATTTGGCAGCCATAGCAATCATGGCGATGTTTTCGTTGACGCCGGCGACCCGGGTGGCATCGATCTGCAAGAACGAAATCGCTCCTGCCTGCAACATCTGCTTGACCATGATGCGGTTGTGCACGTGTTCGCCAGTCGCCACTCGAATAGGGGCGATGCCGTCCTGGATCGCCTTGTGGCCGAGGATGTCATCAGGGCTGGTGGGCTCTTCGACCCAGTGGATGCGATCGTCGTCGAGGCCTTTGACCCACGCGATGGCGTCTTGCACATCCCATACCTGGTTGGCGTCGATGGCGAGGGTGATGTCGGGTCCCACCGTCTCGCGCATCAACTTGATGCGGTGACGATCGTTCTCGAGTGACCCGCCGACCTTCATCTTGATCAGGCGGAACCCATCCGCGACGGCCTCCTTGGCGAGGCGCACCATGGTCTCGTCGGAGTAGCCCAACCAGCCCGGGGTGGTCGTGTATGCGGGGAGGCCTTGCTCCAGGAGGATCTTCTCGTTGGCGACACGGTGCGGTTCAGCTTTCGTGAAGATACTCAGAGCCTCGTTGGGTGTCAGCGCGTCCGTAATGTGGCGGAAGTCGATGAGGTCAACCAGTTGGGCTGGGGTGAGGTGGGAAAGTACCTGCCACAAGGGCTTGTTCTCAATCTTGCAGATGATGTCCCAGAGCGCGTTGATGACGCCACCAGCAGCCATGTGCGGGATGCCCTTTTCTGGTCCGAGCCAGCGCATCTGAGAATCGCGGACCAGGTCGCGGCCAATCTGGCCAATTCGTGAAATCAATGTCTCCACTGACTCCCCCATGACCATTTCAGCCAGCTGCGCAACAGACGTGCACTGCAGGTCGTTACCACGGCCGATGGTGAACACGAGGCTGTGACCGGAAATCGACGGGTCATCGGTGTGAAGAACGAGATACGCAGCGGAGTAGTCGGGGTCTTTGTTCATCGCATCTGACCCGTGGCCGTGTTGGCCTGTGGGGAAGCGGACATCGAAGGTCTCAGCAGAGACAATTTTGGCCACCAGTGACCACCTTCCATCAGTGCGACTGTATCCAATACCGTCTAAAGCATATATGATTTCGCTAGAGTCCATACAGACTGCGACGAAGGAGACGACCATGGTTCAGCATTCCGAACAGGTCAGTTTTGGGCGTGGGGGCTTGAGTGTAAGCCGTCTCGGAGTCGGCACAGCGCCGCTGGGTGGTCTCTTCAGCTCGGTCGCTGACTCGGACGTCGACGAGCTGATTGAGCGAGCTCTCGAGCAGGGTCTTTCCTACTTTGATACGGCCCCGTTTTATGGCAGCGGCTCCTCAGAGCGCCGCATTGGTAAGGGTCTCCGTAAGGTCCCCCGTTCGACGTTCACGATTTCTACCAAAGTAGGGCGCGTCCTGCTTCCCGGGGCGTCCACCGAGCCCAACGAATACGTTGACTTGGATCCCTTTACCCCCGTTTTCGACTACACAGCCTCGGGTATCCGCCGTTCGTTTGAGTCAAGCTTGGAGCGTTTGGGCCTGGACTCGGTCGATATTCTCTACATCCACGATCCCGATGACCACCTCGACCAGGCAATCTCTGAGGCGTATCCGGAACTCGACAAGATGCGCCAGGAAGGGTTGGTCGCCTCGATTGGTGTGGGAACAAATATCGCCGAGATTGGAACCCGTTTTGTTCGCGAAACCGACATCGACGTGGCGCTTGTCGCTGGCCGCTACACGCTCCTCGACCAAATTGGATTAGAAGAGTTCTTGCCTGAGGCCCACCGCCGAAATGTCTCGGTCTTGGGGGCTGGTGTCTTCAACTCGGGCGTTTTGGTCAATCCTGTCCCGGGTTCCACCTATAACTACGCTGCGGCATCCGAAGAAATTCTTCAGAAGACCCGGGCAATCCATGAGGCGATCGCCCCGTTTGGCGTATCAGCAGCGACAGTCGGTTTGCAGTTCCCGCTTCGCCACCCAGCGGTCAAGGCTGTTCTGACGGGCGTCCGCAGTGCTCGCGAACTTGAGTCCAACATCAGAGATTTTGACGCGGAAGTTCCCACGGAACTCTGGGAGGTGCTCGCGGCGAAAGGCTTGATCGAGCCACTCGATATCTCATGACCCGTGTGCTAGTTGCCTCAGTGGCCACCGGCGAGAGCGACGTGCGCGACTTTGCCTGGCCTCTCATCAACGGGCCCATCCACGCAGCTCTAGCCCATCACTACGTTGCGGCCGGGCTGCGTGACTTTGTCATTATCGCGAGGGGCCCGGTTGCTGGTTATCCGGTTGTTGGCGCGCAGGTTGCCACCATCACCGGAATATCACCGCAGAGTGGTGGCATAGCTGAAGCAGCCATCGAGGGTCCCCTTGCTCGCATGGTGCTGCGCTTGGGCCTGGACGCTCTGGTTGTTCACGGTCGAGCCGATGAGCTCTCTGGTCTCAGAGTTTCCAACGAGGGCTCAGAGTTGACGGCTCGCCTCGAGCCATCCGTGGTGGATAGGGCGCTGGGGGTGTGGGCCACCGATAGGGCGCTCCGACAGAGCGATGACGATGTGATCGCAACCACCGGGGAGCTCGGAATGGGCGCCCATCCGGCTGCGTCTGTAGTCGTGAACAATGGTTTTCCCAGCGCACAGGGCGGCCTTGGCGCGGTGCTCGGGACAATGAACCTCAAGTACGTGGTCCTCTCGGCGCCGCAGAGAAAACTGCAGCAGACTCCCACTCAAACCCGCATCACCAATGACTACGCCGCGGCGATCGACGGCAATCCCCTGACCGCAAGCGAGCGCAACTATCCAGGCTTTGCGCTGTGGCCAGCGCCAGAACTCGTCGGGTATGCCGGCTCGCAGCGCTTTGGGGGAACCGTGGGCCCTGGCCTCGAGCGCTTTTCGGGGGACGACTTCATGCCCTACGCCCTCGACGACGGAGCGCACGCGTGCTCCGGCTGTCCGCAGGCCTGCCTCAAGTCCTTTGGCATAGACGCGTCTGCTCCCGTTGATGGTGGCCGCGCCCACCAACTCGGCATTAGCGCGTTTGCCGCGCAAGGGGATGAAACGAATCCGGAACGTATGGTTGCTTTCAACGCTGCCTGTCATGACATGGGGATTGAGCACCTGGCGGCGCAGGAATCACTAGCGCTCAGCGGTGTCGCTGATGACGCGGACATGGCTAGCGCGATTCACGCTGCAGTGATCGCCTATCCCGGGGGCAGTGGCGCATCTCTGCGAATTAAGGGAATGGCGATTCCTCCCTTTGATCCGAGGGGAAACCAGGGTCTTGGTGTTGGTTTCGCGCTGAACCCCACTGGACCCAGGTATGACGTGCTGGAGCACGACATAGATTTCGCGTCGGATCATCCGTGGATGAATCGCGAGGGGCTCGGGCGGGAGTTTGGTATCCCGGTGGGCGGGCTTGAGCTTGGAACGCTCGGCACGGAGCGCCACAAGTCCCTGGAGTTACTCTGGCTGGCCTGGAGTGGCCTGGATGCGCTGGGTATTTGTGAATACGCTGCGCCACCCACGAGGGAGCTCACCTTGCAGACTGTTGCCGAGCTGGTCCGCGACGTTACTGGCGAGGACTTCAGTGACACCGACATCTATGACCAGGGCAGAATTCGACTTGCCGTCTTGCGGCACTGCAACTCCCTGCTGGGGCTGGGGGCCAGTGATGATGTGCTCCCGGAGCATTTCCATGAGGAACCCATTCGTGAAGGCCGTCTCGCGGGTGTCGTCGTTGACCGAGGCGATTTCCGCGCGGCAGCCGACTACCTCTACGAGGTTCTGGGGTGGGACGAAAGTGGCCTGGCTGCTGGTCACGAGGTCCGCAGCCGAGTCGATAAAGTCAACGAGGAGCTGGCGAGCCAGCTGGAGGGAGTAATCCGATGAATCACATCGTGTGGACGCAGTGGGACGACCTGCAGGCGCCTGAGGGAATCACTGTGTTGGGGCCGGCAACAGCGCCGATTGACAGTGCAGCAATGGACGATGTCACCCTCTATGTACCCCGTTATATGTCTGGTCTCGCGGGACTCGAGCCTATTCGGCGCATGCCTTCCCTGCGTCACGTTCAATTGCCGAACGCCGGCTACGACGACGCTGTGGCGTTTCGTCGCGACGGTCTCACCTTTTGCAACGCGCGAGGCGTGCACGACATTTCTACCGCTGAACTGGCGCTCGGGTTGATGATTGCGTCGCTCCGAGAAATCGACAAGTTTGTTCTCGCGCAGAGCACTGGTCAGTGGATTCAGGGGCCAAGACCCTCGCTTGCGTACAAGAAGGTGGCGTTAGTCGGCTTTGGTTCCATTGGCCAGACGATTGGGCGGATGTTGGAGCCCTTCAATGTAGACCTCCACGCCTTCACTCGTTCTGGCGCTAATGGCACCCACACCATGGCCGAGCTCGATGGGCTGCTGCCGACCTTCGACGTGGTCATTCTGATTCTTCCGGCCACCCCGGAGACCGTGAATCTGATGGACCAGAGGCGTCTCGGCCTGATGAAAGACGGGGCGCTTCTCGTCAACGTGGCGCGCGGCACCATCGTGGACACGGACGCGCTCGTGGCAGAGCTCGAATCCGGCAGGATTCGAGCCGCCCTCGATGTCACTAACCCCGAGCCTTTGCCCGAAGACCACCGACTCTGGCAGGCGCCGGGGCTCATTGTTTCGCCGCATGTGGGTGGCAACTCGAGTGCTTTCGAGCCCGGGATGCGGGCCCTACTGGCCACACAGTTTGCTCTACTTGCCGCCGGCGAAGAACTGATCAACATTGTTATGGAAGGACAAGGAGAAGGCTCATGATGAGAATCGATTCACACCACCACGTCTGGGATTTGGCTGTTCGGGAACAAGACTGGATGGTGGGAGATGCGCTGAAGCCCATCTCGCGCACCTTCACCATGGCCGACATGGATCCGGTGCTCGAGGCATCCGCTATTGATTACACCGTGATCGTTCAGACCGTTGCGGTCATGGAAGAAACCCCAGAGTTTCTGACCATCGCCGGCGCGCACCCGAAGGTTGCAGCTGTTGTCGGTTGGCTGAATATGGAGGCTGATGACATCACCGCAGCCCTGGAGAGCCACTTGTCTCACCCAGAATCCCGTCGTTTGGTCTCGATTCGAGACCTTGCTCAGTATCAAGAGGATCCCCGCTGGTTGATGAGGCCCAACATCGTGCGCAATGTTCAGCGTCTGGGAGAGCGCGGTCTCAGCTTCGACCTGCTCACCCTTGCGCCCCAGTTGGCTGCTGCTGTGGACCTGGTGGCGGCGTGCCCAGGCACCCAGTTTGTGCTCGATCACATCTCCAAGCCTGCGATTGCCAAGGGTGAGATTGACACATGGACCAGCGATATGAAGGCGCTCGGCACGCTGCCGAACGTTGTTGTCAAGGTCTCCGGAATGGTCACCGAGGCACAGTGGGACAATTGGACTCCAGAGACGTTCCGCCCGTATGTCGACGTTGTCACCGAGAACTTCGGGCCAAAGCGCATGATGTTTGGCTCCGACTGGCCTGTGTGCCTGCTCGGGGGGACCTACGACGAGATCGTCGGCATCGTCGAGACGCTTACTGGCGACTGGTCGACAGCTGAGAAAGAAGCTCTCTGGTCTACTACCGCCATTAGTGCCTATCGCCTGGGGGACCTGCTGTCGTGAGTGTAAAGAGACAATTCCCTAGCTGGAGCAGTATCAAGCCAATGCTCGGTTGGTCGTGGCCAACTTTTGAGCGCCGCGACCGCGGTCTCGAGAGGGCGCTCACGGTCTCAGATCTCCGCGACTTATCGGCCAAGCGGGTACCTCGCTCCGTTTTCGACTATGTCGAAGGGGGCGCTCTTCAGGAGCTCAGCATTCAGAGGGCCAAGGACGCTTTTAAGAGGGTGGAGTTCAGGCCGCGGGTGCTGACGGGGGTGGCCCACGTCGATTTGACCACCACGATTCTTGGCAAGCCCACCTCGATGCCCATCATCTTTGCTCCCACGGGCTACAGCCGAATGATGCACTATCGCGGTGAGTACGCGGTGGCAGCATCTGCGGCTAAGAATGACCTCGTGTACAGCCTCTCCACCATGGGCACGGTGTCACCAGAAGATCTTGTGGGCGCTACCCCTGAGGGCCGTAAGTGGTTCCAGCTCTATCTCTGGCAGAACCGGGATCAGTCCAGGAACTTCATCCAGCAGGCGAAGCACGCCGGGTTTGAGGCGCTTGTGCTGACGGTTGATACCCCGGTGAGCGGACAGCGCCTACGCGATACGCGCAATGGACTCACCGTTCCCCCGAAAATCACCATGAAGACCTTCCTCAACATGGCGACAAAGCCCAAGTGGTGGGCCAACATGTTGACCACCCCACCGCTTGAGTTCGCAGCTATGCGGGGCTATGACCGCTCCCTTTTTGAGCTCGCTCAGCTAATCTTCGACCCCACCGTCACCATGAAAGACATCCCGTGGCTGCAGAAGGAATGGGGCGGGCCATTGATTGTGAAGGGCATCCAGACCGTGGAGGATGCCCTCGCGCTCAAAAAACTCGGCGTTCAAGGCATCGTCCTCTCAAACCACGGTGGCCGCCAAATGGACCGCGGGACCGTTCCGTTGGAAATCCTTCCCGAGGTCCGCGCGGCAGTGGGCAAATCAATGGAGATCTATATCGATGGTTCCGTCCTCAATGGTGGTGACGTCCTTGCCGCTGTGGCTCTTGGCGCTAACGCCGCACTCATAGGCCGCCCGTACCTCTATGGCCTTATGGCGGCAGGGGAGGCCGGCGTCGATCGAATGTCGGATATATTCCGTCTGGAGATGGACAACACAATGAAGCTCTTGGGGGTTGGCAAGACTTCTGACCTCGGGCCACAACACGTCCGTTTACGAAGCCACTAGAGCCACCAGAGAATCTGAGGACCCCCCCGTGGGAACACTGAACTCCATTAGCCCCTTTACAGGGGAGGCCCAGTTTGAGCCGATTGCTGAATCCACAGCGGCCGAGGTTGACACGGCCGTAGCCCGTTCGGCCTCGGCGTGTAAAGCATGGTCCAGACTGGCGCCCACCGAGCGCGGACGCGCTCTGAGGGCGATTGCTGATGCTTTGGACGCTAACCCTGGGCCACTGGCTGAGCTTGCGCACCAGGAGACGGCCCTCGGGGCTGACCGTCTGGTCGGAGAAATTGCCCGCACGACGTTCCAGCTTCGTTTGTTTGCCACGGAGCTCGAGACTGGCCGGTTGCTGACGACCGAGATTGATGAGGCGGTAGCTGGTCTTCCGCCGGTTGGTCACCCCCGCTTAGTCCGCCGGTATGTAGCACTTGGCCCCGTCGCTGTTTTTGGCGCCGGGAACTTCCCCTTTGCCTTTGGCCAGCTCGGTGGCGACACCGCGAGTGCCCTAGCCGCCGGATGCACCGTCATCGTGAAAGATCACCCTGGTCACCCCCAGCTGGCACGGACGCTCACAGAGTTGGCTCAGTCCGCGCTGACTGGCGCTGGGTTTGATGCCGATGTGCTTCAGAGCGTCCGGGGAATGGCTGCTGGAAGCGCTGTGGTGGTTCACCCGGCTATTCAGGCAGGCGCGTTCACTGGGTCGCAGAAAGCTGGCCGCGCCCTTTTTGACGTTGCCACATCCAGACCTGAACCCATTCCGTTTTACGGGGAGCTCG
>JBIIFP010000085.1:0-3814 GCA_044237205.1 Pontimonas sp.
CAGCGCCAGGCTTGCTAACCGAGTGTCGGCTTCGGATCCCGCGCTCATCCGTATTGTGGGCAAACACTGCGAGAGTGGTGACATCGTCGTCGACGCTGATTACTTACCCGGTGATGTGGCACCCGGTGACCTGATTGCTGTTGCTGCGACTGGCGCCTATTGCTACTCGTTAGCCAGCAATTACAACGTGGTCGGGCGGCCACCGGTGGTGTGGGTGGACGGCGGCACACACGGTCTCATGATCGAGGGCGAATCCCTCGAGGATGTGCTCGGGCGAGATCGCGGTCTCTCCCAGGGAAAATCAGGAAAGTAGAGCCATGAAAGATCACTACAGAAATCTTCGGGTTGCGGTTTTGGGTGGCGGCACGGTCGGAGCCCAAGTCGCCGATCGACTCGTCAGGGGTGCCGACGAGCTCGGACAACGATCGGGAGCTGGCCTGGAACTCATTGGCGTCGCCGTTCGCTCCCTGGATGCTCCTCGTTCGGCTCCGATCCCCCAGAAACTTTTGACCACCGATGCTGCCTCGCTCATCGTGGGAGCTGACATTGTTGTCGAGCTCATGGGCGGCATTGAACCCGCGCGGTCGCTAATTCTCCAGGCACTGCACTCGGGCGCCGATGTCATCACGGCCAACAAAGCACTGTTGGCCGAGCACGGCCCGGAGTTGTTTGCTGCCGCCAGCCAGGTTGGTGCTCAGCTGTATTACGAAGCAGCGGTTGCTGCAGCCATCCCGATTATTCGACCTCTGCGTGACTCACTCGCTGGGGACCACGTCAGAAAAATCATGGGAATCGTGAATGGCACCACGAACTACATCCTCGATGAGATGGACCAGAAGGGTCTCAGCTTCGAGAATGCTCTGGCAGAGGCAACCAGGCTTGGCTATGCCGAGGCAGACCCCACTGCGGATATTGAAGGATTCGATGCTGCTCAAAAAGCGTGCATTCTCTCCTCGCTCGCCTTCCACACCGCTGTGCCGCTCGGGGATGTGCACCGCGAGGGAATCACCGGGGTCAGCGCTGACCAAATTGAGGCCGCCAAGCGCTCGGGTCACGTCATCAAACTTCTGGCCATTTGTGAGCGCCTGGTTGATCGAGTCACCGGGTTGGAGGGGGTCAGCACTCGCGTGCACCCCACCCTGATTCCCCGCACTCATCCACTTGCCGCCGCTCACGGCGCCAATAACGCTGTCTATGTCGAAGCCGAAGCAGCTGGCCCCCTCATGTTCTATGGGGCAGGAGCCGGAGGAATCCAGACCGCCTCGGCGGTGCTCGGCGACATTGTTTCTGCCGCCAGACGCCACGTCGTCGGCGGCCCCGGCGTGGGCGAGAGCACCCACGCCGATTTGCCCAGCGTCCCTCTCGAGCGGGTTACCAGTCGCCTTCAAGTGAGCCTTGTGGTCAAAGACCAGCCGGGTGTGTTGGCAGCGATTGCGAAGGTGTTTAGCGACAACGGAGTATCCGTGGAAACGCTTCACCAGAGCGCTGCCGGCGAAGACGAGACCGCTACGCTGGTGATTCAAACGCACCGCGCTCCAGAAGCGAGTGGCCACGAGACCGTGGCTGCGTTGGAGAAGAATCCAGTCGTTGTGAAGGTCACCAGCGTGTTGCGAGTAGAGGGATAGTGCCGATGCCAATCTTCCAGGGCGGTCTTTTTGGTGGCTCCAGGCCCATCGCCCCCCAGCATGCGCGGGGATCCAAAATCTGGCGTGGAGTGATCCACGAATACGCCGATCGACTCGATGTGAGTAAGGCCACCCCTGTGGTCACCCTTGGTGAGGGTGGCACGCCACTGATCGAAGCCCACCACCTGTCAGAACTCACCGGACTTCGGGTGTTTGTGAAGTTTGAAGGCATGAACCCCACCGGTTCGTTCAAAGACCGCGGCATGACCATGGCTGTGTCCAAAGCGAAAGAGCATGGCGCCAAAGTTGTGGTGTGCGCCTCGACGGGTAATACCTCGGCCTCCGCTGCCGCCTATGCCGCCTATGGCGGTATGGCCTGTGCGGTGCTGGTGCCAGATGGCAAGATTTCGATGGGAAAACTGAGCCAAGCGGTCGCTCACAATTCTCACGTCTTGCAGGTGGATGGCAATTTTGACGACTGTCTCGATATTGCTCGGGAATTGGCGGAGAACTATCCGGTTCACCTGGTCAACTCGGTCAACAACGACCGAATCGAGGGCCAAAAGACGGCGTCCTTTGAAGTCATTGATGTGCTGGGGAGAGCTCCCGATTACCACTTCCTTCCCGTGGGTAATGCCGGCAATTACACCGCCTACCACCGTGGTTACCGCGAAGAGGCCAACCGCGGGCGCATCGACTTGTTGCCCCAGATGATGGGATTCCAGGCTGCTGGCTCGGCACCGATTGTGACCGGAGAGCGTGTTCTCAAGCCAGAGACCATTGCCAGTGCGATTCGGATCGGTAACCCAGCCTCGTGGGATCTGGCGTTGGCGGCCAGGGAAGACACCAACGGTTATTTCGGTGCGATTGATGATGCCGGAATTCTTGCCGCCCACCGTTTGCTCTCTCGCACCGTGGGAGTGTTCGTGGAGCCTTCTTCGGCCATCAGCGTCGCGGGGTTACTCGAGCGCTCCCAGGCAGGGGTCTTGCGCAAGGGCGCGACAGCGGTTCTCACCGTCACCGGTCACGGGCTCAAGGATCCACTCTGGGCGCTGAAGAACGAAGATGGTTCCGAGGCTGAGCCCACCAAGGTTCCCATCGACATTTCTCACATTGCAGAGGTTCTTGGATTGGCGGCTAACCGATGAGCACCACAATTCCTGTGGGCCGGCGCGTGAAGGTGAGCGTTCCTGCCACCACCGCAAATCTTGGTCCAGGCTTTGACACGCTCGGCATGGCTCTGACTATTGGCGATGAGCTCATTGTCACCGCCATCAAGGGCTCTGGCATCACTGTTGATGTTCACGGTGTTGGCGCAGGCGAGGTGGCCACCGATGAGACCAACCTGATCGCTCGTTCTCTGGCACACGCCTTTGCCTCCAAGAACATCGCTGTTCCCGGCCTTCATTTAGAGGCTCACAACGTTATTCCTCACGGTCGCGGACTCGGATCCTCCGGTGCCGCCATCGTTGCCGGAGTCATGGCTGCAAAAGGTCTACTCGAGGGCATTGTGGAGTTCAGTTCCTCCGAGCTATTGGCTCTTGCGACAGACATGGAAGGCCACCCGGACAACATTGCCCCCTCCCTCTTTGGCGGGTTGACGATTGCGTGGATGACCGATCAGGGGCCCAAGCACAAGAAGCTCAGTGTGCACCGCGGTGTTTCTCTTGTTGTTGCTGTCCCCGAGGACGCGAGCATGTCGACCTCTCTCGCGAGAAGTCTTCAACCTGAGACGGTGCCTCATAAGGACGCGATCTTCAACCTCTCCCGCTCGGCACTCCTGATTGCGGCACTGATTCAAAGCCCAGAGCTCCTCTTTGAAGCCACGGAAGATCGCCTTCATCAGAACTACCGCGCCAGTGCGATGAAGGACACTGACGCACTGCTCCAGTCGCTGCGCAAGCTCGGCTTTGCCGCGGTGGTCTCTGGCGCTGGCCCCTCCGTCTTGGTCTTGTGTTCAGATCCGAGCCAGCGCCTGGCCGTTGCCGAGGTGGTTGCCGCTCACGCCGGGGGTACGTGGACTAGCCACATGCTCACCGTCGATGAGCGAGGTGCTACAGTGGAAGAACTTCCGGCGCTCGCCGACTGACCCCAGTTAGCGCTCCGGATAGCCTCATCACACAACACGCCACGAAGTTCACTCCGGCGTTAGAGGGTCATTCGTGACAGAGGGACTTAGGTTCCTTCGG
>JBIIFP010000086.1:0-3762 GCA_044237205.1 Pontimonas sp.
GTGATTCTTCAGGAAATGAAGGAGAGCGCCCAGGCGGAAGCGAATCGCATTGCCCAGGCCGCGAGCGCCCAGATCGAAGCCGAACGTCACCAGGCCGTGCTCTCGCTGCGCAAAGAGGTGGGAGCGCTCGCTCTGGACCTCGCTGCCGCGGTGGTTCAGGAGCGCTTGAGCGAAGACGCGAAAGCAGCCTCGGTTGTTGACCGTCTTCTTGCCGATCTCGACAAAGAGCAGGCCGCGCCCACGAAGGCCGCAGCCAAGGCTCCTGCGAAGAAAAAGGCCACACGCTAACTATGGGCGCTCAAACCAGACAATCCCTCGACCAGGCCAGGATTCTCCTGGCCGGTCGCAGCGCGCTGAGCCTTCCGCTTGCGGAAAACCTCTTCGCTGCTGCAATGGGGCTGTCTAGTTCGCCTGCGCTGCGTAACGCGCTGAGTGATTCAGCATCCGAGGCCTCGGCGAGAAAACAGCTCGCCGCCCAAGCATTCGCATCGCTGTCCACCGATGCGAAGAAGGTGGTGGATGAGCTGGTCTCCATGAGGTGGTCGAGTGCTGAAGACATCCAAGGGGCCTTGGAAGACCTAGGCATTCGGGTATGTGCAGGCAGTGCGAACGCCAAGACGGATCTCGTCGGTGAGCTCCTGGCGATTTCCTCACTCGTGCACTCCACTGCGGAACTCGAGTTGGGACTCGGATCAAAGCGCGCTCGCCCACTCGATCGAGCCAACCTCGTGGGTTCGCTGCTCGGCAAAAAGGTCTCGGGCGAAGCACTCGCGATTGCTCGGCACCTGGTTTCCGACCCTCGCGGTCGCCGGATTGGCGCGATGCTCCAATCAGCCGCGGTGACCGTTGCAGACCACAACGACAAGGGACTTGCTGTGGTGAGCGTGGCTAAGTCTTTGAACCAAGCCCAGCGCGCAAACGTTGAGAAACTGCTGCGCAAAAACTACGGCCGTGATCACTATGTGGCCGAAGTACTCAACCCCGATGTTGTCGGTGGCATGAAGATTCGCGTCGGCGACGACGTGATTGATGGCAGTATCCAAGCCCGTTTAGCAGACCTCAGAACACAACTTGCTGGCTAACACCAGCGCCTCGCACGTGAGAGACGAATCACAACAAAAGGAAGAACCATGGCAGAACTAACAATCAACCCGGACGACATCCGCGATGCTCTGAAGAAGTTCGCGAAGTCCTACGACCCGGGAACGGCAGCGACCTCTGAGGTTGGCCACGTCATCGATGCCGCTGATGGTATCTGCCACGTTGAAGGACTCCCCGGTGTTATGGCCAATGAGCTGGTCAAGTTCGCCGATGGAACCCTGGGCCTTGCCCAGAACCTCGACGAGAACGAAATTGGTGTCGTTATCCTCGGCCAGTTCGCCGGCGTGGAAGCGGGTATGGAGGTTACCAGGACCGGTGAGGTTCTCTCCGTGCCAGTCGGCGATGGTTACCTTGGCCGCGTTGTTGACCCGCTGGGTAGCCCGATTGATGGGCTTGGCGCGATCAAGTCAGAGGGCCGTCGCGCACTGGAGCTTCAAGCCCCCGGCGTAATGGCCAGGCGCAGCGTGCACGAGCCGCTTCAGACCGGAATCAAGGCAATTGACGCCATGATTCCTGTGGGCCGTGGACAGCGTCAGCTGATCATTGGTGACCGCCAGACGGGTAAGACCGCCATTGCAGTGGACACCATCATCAACCAGAAGGCTAACTGGGCAACCGGTGACCCCAGCAAGCAGGTTCGCTGCATTTATGTGGCAATCGGCCAGAAGGGTTCCACGATTGCTGGTGTGAAGGGCGCTCTGGAAGAAGCAGGCGCCATGGAATACACCACGATTGTGGCCGCTCCGGCATCTGACCCCGCGGGTTTCAAGTACTTGGCCCCCTACACCGGTTCTGCCATTGGCCAGCACTGGATGTACAACTCCAAGCACGTCCTGATCATCTTCGATGACCTCTCGAAGCAGGCCGAGGCCTACCGCGCAGTGTCGCTGTTGCTGCGTCGTCCCCCGGGTCGTGAGGCGTACCCCGGTGACGTGTTCTACTTGCACTCGCGTCTGCTCGAGCGCTGCGCAAAGCTCTCGGACGAAATGGGTGGTGGCTCGATGACGGGTCTTCCGATCATTGAGACCAAGGCAAACGACGTGTCTGCCTTCATCCCCACCAACGTGATTTCGATTACCGATGGCCAAATCTTCCTGCAGTCGGACCTGTTCCTTGCGAACCAGCGTCCTGCCGTGGATGTCGGTATCTCGGTCTCGCGTGTGGGTGGAGACGCTCAGGTGAAATCCATTAAGTCGGTCTCTGGAACGCTCAAGCTTGAGCTCGCCCAGTACCGCTCGCTGGAAGCCTTCGCTATGTTCGCCTCTGACCTCGACGCCGCAAGCCGCCGTCAGCTCGAGCGTGGCGCCAGGTTGACCGAGCTTTTGAAGCAGCCCCAGTACTCTCCCTACCCCGTCGAGGAGCAGGTTGTGTCGATTTGGGCTGGTACCAACGGCAAGCTCGACACCATCGCGGTGGCGGATGTGCTCAAGTTTGAGGCTGAACTTCTCGACCACCTTCGTCGCAACACGAAGATTCTTGACACTCTGCGCAAGACCAACGTGCTCGACGACGACACCAAGGCCGAGATGGAAAAGGAAGTCGACAAGTTTGTTGTTGCCTTCCAGGCCAGTGGCGCCGCGGGCCTTGGTAAGCCCGGTAGCGAAGAGTTTGACGCTATCGAAGCTCAAGACATCAACCAGGAAAAGATCGTCAAGCGCAAGCGCTAGACGACACTGAGCTAAAGGACTAGGGAACTATGGGCGCGCAACTTCGGGTGTACCGGCAGAAGATTCGTTCTGCCAGTACAACCAAGAAGATTACGCGGGCAATGGAGTTGATCTCCGCCTCGCGTATTCAGAAGGCGCAAAGCCGCATGAAAGCGGCTGCGCCCTATTCTCGTGCGGTGACCCGTGCTGTCTCGGCAGTGGCGACCTATTCCAACATTGACCACCCCTTGCTGACCGAGGCCACTAACCCCAAGCGCGCCGCCATGGTGATCTTCACCTCGGACCGCGGTCTCGCGGGTGCTTTCAGTGCTCAGGTTCTCCGTGAGGCGGGTGAGCTCCGCACCCGCCTGGAAGGCGAGGGCAAAGAAGTTGTGCACTACGTGATTGGCCGCAAGGCTGTTCAGAACTTTGCCTTCCGCCAGCGCCCGGTAGAGAAATCGTGGATGGGTAACACCGACCAGCCTCAGTTCGAAACCGCCAAAGACATTGCTGACACGGTGATTGAGCGCTTTATTCAAGACACCAACGAGGGCGGGGTGGATGAGATCCACATCGTCTATAACCGCTTTGTCTCCTTGGTGACGCAAACCCCGGAGGTTGTGCGTGTGCTGCCTCTTGAGGTCGTCGAGGGTGTGGAAGAACCAGGCAGCACCGAGGTGTTCCCGCTTTATGAGTTTGAGCCAGAGCCCGAGGATGTTCTCAATGCACTCTTGCCGGTGTATATCGAGAACAGAATTTTCTCGGCCATGCTGCAATCCGCTGCTGCCGAGCACGCTGCTCGTCAGAAGGCCATGAAGTCGGCAAGCGACAACGCAGACAAGCTAATCCGCACGTACACCAGCTTGGCGAACAACGCTCGCCAGGCAGAAATCACCCAACAGATTTCCGAAATCGTGGGCGGCGCCGACGCCCTCGCTTCGGCGAAGTAAAGAAAGAGAAGACGATATGAGCAAGACTGCCACCAAGAAAGCGACTGCCACGGGTCGTGTTGCCC
>JBIIFP010000034.1:0-13435 GCA_044237205.1 Pontimonas sp.
ATTGGCGAGTACTCAGGCTCCATCAAGGAAATCAAACCCGTCACCATTGCCAGCTACAGCATCATGGCGGCCAAGCGCAAAGGTGAGTTCGCGCACCTCGGAGTAATCGACGCTCTGAACTGGGGCCTGGTGATCTATGACGAGGTGCACCTCTTGCCAGCACCCGTATTCCAGCTCACCGCGCAGCTTCAGGCCAGGCGGCGGCTTGGTCTCACCGCAACGCTCGTCCGAGAAGATGGCCGCGAGGGCGATGTTTTTAGTCTGATTGGTCCGAAGCGTTTTGATGTTCCCTGGAAACAGCTAGAGGCCGAGGGTTATATTGCCCCGGCATCGTGCGTGGAAATCAGGTTGGATCTGCCGCCCACAGAGCGCCTTGATTACGCCGCGAGCACTGACCAGGAACGCTTCCGCTTAGCGTCCACCACTCCGGCCAAGGCAACGCTCGTGAAGGAACTTCTCGCCCTGCACCCCGATGACCCGACTCTGATCATTGGCACCTATGTGGACCAAATCGAGCACTTGAGTGATTCGCTCGATATCCCGATGATCACCGGCCAGACATCGATTGCCGAGCGTGAGCGTCTCTATGACGAGTTTCGGACCGGGGCTCTCATGCGCCTCGTGGTCTCCAAGGTGGCGAACTTCTCGATTGACCTGCCCGAAGCGTCCGTGGCCATCCAAGTCTCCGGTTCTTTTGGCTCCAGGCAAGAAGAAGCCCAGCGTTTGGGGCGCATCCTGCGCCCCAAAGCCGATGGCAGACCGGCTGTTTTTTACACGCTGGTGGCGAGGGATACCGTCGATCAGGACTTCGCCTTGAACCGCCAACGCTTCCTCGCCGAGCAAGGCTATGGGTACACCATCATGGACGCGGCCGAGGTGACTCAGAAAATTCCAACGATGCTCTCAGAAAAGATTCAGCTACCTCCCAGATAATAAGACCATGGCTGATGGACCCAAGATTCTTATTGTCGACGACGAGCCCAATATTCGGGACTTGCTCACCACAAGCCTGCGCTTCGCAGGCTTTGCCGTCCGGGCTGTAGCAACCGGAGCCCAGACCATCTCTGCAGTACTTGAGGAAGAACCAGACCTCATCCTCCTAGACGTCATGCTGCCGGACATCAACGGCTTCGGCGTCACCAAGCGTCTCCGCGCCAGTGGTTACACCTGCCCCATTCTGTTCTTGACGGCCAAGGACTCGACCGAGGACAAGATCACCGGCCTGACGGTCGGTGGCGATGACTACGTCACCAAGCCCTTTAGCCTCGATGAAATCGTGGCGCGCATCAAAGCAATCCTTCGTCGCACTTTGGCCGAAGAGGACGACGCCCTGATTCGTGTCGGTGAGCTGTCCATGGACCAGGACACCCACGAGGTTTTCCTCGGCTCCATTCCGATTGAGCTCTCCCCCACCGAATTCAAGTTGCTGCGTTACTTGATGCTGAACCCCAACCGCGTTCTCTCGAAGGCCCAAATCCTTGACCACGTGTGGGAATACGATTTCAACGGCGACGCCGGAATTGTGGAGAGCTATGTCTCGTACCTGCGCCGCAAGCTTGACCCACACACGGACGAGCCGATCATTCAAACCAAGCGTGGTTTTGGCTACCTCCTGAAGACCGGAAAAGCCTAAACCGGCCCTCATGCTTCTTCGCCTGCAGAGTTGGTGGGACTCGACATCGCTTCGCACCAAAATCACCGGCGTGACCGTAATCGTGGTCACGTTGTCTCTGCTGGGGATTGGCATTGGCACGATTTCTGCGGTTCAGAACTATCTCCAGACAGAAATCGATCGAAAGATTGATGAGGTCGCCGCAGGACTTCCCGCAAGCCTACGGACACAAGATTTTGCCTCTTTTGAGCCAACTGGTGGCCAGGGGGCGAGAAGTAGCTACTACCTAGCGGCCGTCTCGGTTGACGGTGAGGTACTGGCGAGCAATCTGCCCGAATCGGAAGCGGGCTATGGCCCAGACGTGAGCGAACTGACCTATGGCTGGGTGCTCAACAACGCGCGGTCCATCTCGGTGCCAAGCGTTGACCAACGCAGCGAATGGCGCCTGCACACCTACACCCTGCGCATCGTCCACGAAGCAGACATGGTTGCTGAGCCCGCAACGCTCGTGATCGGCGTTGACCTGCGAGAAAAC
The DNA here is from genome assembly GCA_044237205.1 of Pontimonas sp. Classification (GTDB taxonomy): domain Bacteria; phylum Actinomycetota; class Actinomycetes; order Actinomycetales; family Microbacteriaceae; genus Pontimonas. Next base: position 2,148 of record JBIIFP010000034.1, read on the forward strand.
CAGGAGACCCGCGGAACCTTCGCCAGCATCTCTCTCATATTCGGATTGGTTCTGGTCATCCTCAGTGCGGGAGTGACGCAGATACTGGTAACAACGACCTTTAGGCCACTCCGCGAGGTGGAGCAGACAGCAGCCCGGTTTGCCGGTGGTGATTTTTCGCAGCGGCTCTCGGGAGCAACGCCCAATACCGAGGTCGGCCGTTTGACGAGGTCTCTCAACACCATGCTTTCTCGCATTGACCGCGCGTTCGCCGACCGGGCGGAAACGATCGAGCAGATGCGTCGCTTTGTTGGCGATGCCAGCCACGAACTGCGCACGCCACTGGCATCCGTGCGTGGCTATGCCGAGCTCTATCGAATGGGAGCCATCACCAAAAAGGCCGACGTTGCTCAAGCTATGGAGCGCATTGAAAAGGAAGCCGAGCGCATGGCGGCGCTCGTCACTGACCTTCTCGAACTCGCACGGCTTGATGAAGCAAAGCCACTGGAACTGGGGCCCGTGAACCTGGTTGGCCTGGCGGTTGACGCAGCACTCGATGCTGGTGCGAGCGCTCCGGGTCGCACGATCTCGGTGTGGGTAGGGGGCCAGCAGGTGTTGGATGCGCAGAGCGCAGATCCCATCATTGTCAGCGCAGAAGAGAACAAGGTTCGCCAGGTAGTGGCAAACCTCATGCAAAATGCCCTGCGCTTTAGTCCCGAGGGCGCGAACGTCGAAATCGAGGTCTCCACCGAGGGCGCCCCGGATCGGGGCGTCATTGCGGTCGTCGACCATGGCGAGGGTATTCCCCCGCAGATTCGCGACAAGATTTTTCAGCGGCTCTGGCGGGCAGACACTTCCCGAGCCCGTGAAACGGGTGGTTCAGGTCTTGGCCTGGCGATTGTCGACACGATTGTGAAGCGACACCGAGGGACTATCTCTGTGGTGGACACCCCCGGTGGCGGTGCCACCATCAAGGTGTCTCTGCCTCTTGTCCCCAGCCAGTCTCGTTCTTGAGTTTTCTGCCATCGCTCGTTCCGGTGACTGCGGAAGCCCTGGCCTGCCTAACCTCCAAGGATGACCAGATACCACGTCGATAGTGAACAGGTTCTTCTCGCGTCCACGAAAGCCCGCGCAACGATAGAGCGCCTGCAGAGTGAGGTCCAGGCGCTGAACTCACACCTCCACGCTCTCTCTTCGAGCTGGAGTGGGCCCGCAGCCTCAGCTTTCGTTGCCGTGCACGCAACGTGGCAGACAACCCAGGTTCGAGTCGAAGAGAACCTCCGCAGCCTCAGCGAATCGCTCTCCCACGCGGGTCGGCACTACCAAGAGATGGAAGCGGCGAACACCAGGCTGTTCCAGCCTTAACGCACTGTGGGGTGCCCCTCCGAAGAGGAACACCCCACAGAAGGTGTGAGTGGACTTAGAAGTCCATTCCACCGCCGTGGTCACCAGCAGGGGCCGGAGCGATGGGCTCAGGCTTCTCTGCGACGACGACCTCGGTGGTGAGGAACAATCCAGCAATCGAGGCGGCGTTCAGCAGAGCGGAACGGGTCACCTTGACCGGGTCAGCGATGCCAGCAGCGAGCATGTCAACATACTCACCAGTTGCAGCGTTGAGACCGTGACCGACCTTGAGGCCGCGGACGTGCTCGGCAACAACACCGGGCTCGTGTCCTGCGTTCAGGGCGATCTGCTTGAGAGGTGCATCGATTGCTACGCGGACAATGTTTGCTCCGGTTGCTTCGTCACCCTCGAGCTTGAGGTCCTTGAATGCCATGGCGCCAGCCTGAATAAGGGCAACGCCACCACCGGCAACGATTCCTTCTTCCACGGCAGCCTTGGCGTTACGCACGGCGTCTTCAATGCGGTGCTTGCGCTCCTTGAGTTCAACCTCAGTTGCGGCACCAGCCTTGATCACGGCAACACCACCGGCCAACTTGGCGAGACGCTCCTGGAGCTTCTCGCGGTCGTAGTCGGAGTCGGTGTTCTCGATTTCCTGGCGGATCTGCTTGACGCGACCTGCGATTGCGTCGGTTTCCCCGGCGCCATCAACAATGGTGGTCTCATCCTTGGTGACAACGACCTTGCGGGCGCGACCGAGCATGTCGAGCTCGATGTTCTCGAGCTTGAGGCCGACCTCTTCAGAGATGACCTGGCCACCGGTGAGGATCGCGATGTCCTGCAACATGGCCTTGCGACGATCACCAAAGCCCGGAGCCTTGACGGCAACGGACTTGAAGATTCCGCGGATCTTGTTGACTACGAGAGTGGCAAGTGCTTCGCCCTCGACGTCTTCAGCAATGATCAGGAGCTGCTTGCCAGACTGAATGACCTTGTCAACGATGGGGAGCAAGTCCTTGATCGCAGAGATCTTCTGGTTAGCAATGAGGATGTATGCGTCTTCGAAGACTGCCTCTTGACGATCGGGGTCAGTCACGAAGTATGCCGACAAGAAACCCTTGTCAAAGCGCATGCCCTCAGTGAGCTCCAAAGTGGTGCCAAAGGTGTTGGACTCTTCAACGGTCACAACACCCTCTTTGCCAACCTTGTCAATCGCCTCGGCAATCAAGTCACCAATAGCGGTGTCCGCTGCCGAGATCGACGCGGTTGCGGCGATTTCTGCTTTGGTCTCAACCTCTTTGGCAATCTTGAGAAGCGCGTTGGAGACGGCCTCGGTGGCCTTCTCGATACCGCGCTTGAGGCTGATGGGGTCAGCGCCGGCTGCGACGTTGCGCAGACCTTCACGCACGAGCGCCTGAGCCAAAACAACCGAGGTGGTGGTGCCGTCACCGGCAACGTCATCGGTCTTCTTGGCAACCTCTTTGACCAGCTCAGCGCCGATTTTTTCGAAGGGGTCGCTCAGTTCGATTTCTTTAGCGATCGAGACACCGTCGTTGGTAATGGTGGGGGCTCCCCACTTCTTTTCCAAGACGACGTTACGACCGCGGGGCCCCAAGGTGACCTTGACGGCATCCGCCAAGATGTTGAGTCCACGCTCAAGACCACGACGGGCCTCTTCATTAAAAGCAATTATTTTTGCCATCAGTATCTCGTCCCTCCCGGACGTCTAGTGTGCTGTAGCTGTTTGCACTCGCACTATACGAGTGCTAATTGATTTTGGCACTCTCTGCCTGAGAGTGCAAGCCACACGCCTGGGAGGGCGAGATTCTGAGGCTACTTAATGGTGACGGAGCCGGCATCCACATCAGACGAGTCACTAGGCAGCAACTCGACCCACGTGTTACCGATGCCCAGAAGCACGGGGCTTCCGGCCTGGGTGCTCAGCACAATCGGCGCTTCAGCGTCTGCCTTGCTCCACATGATCTCGATGATGGAGCCACCGGTTGCGACATAGCCCTTGCCCTGGCTAACCAGGCGCGTAGTGGGGATGTCCTCAATCACATCAATACCTACAAAGAGGACGATGACGTTCGTGGCAGCAAGCTGGTTTCCACTCGACGCGGAGTCAGCTGCACCATTGGTTTGGAAGCGCACGAACTTTTCCTGCGTGCCATCCCACTCCCACGTGGGGCTCGAGAAGCCACTAAAGCGAGTGTTCACCGAGGCTAGAGGGGTACCCTCGAGCACCGCGGCAGATTCCGCGAGCGATGCGGCGTAGTCAAACATCCTGGACGGTGCAACGCGGTCGAGGTGTTGCTCAACGAGTTCTGGTGCTTTGACCAGGACGTTGTGAGGCGCGACCTTGGCGCTGGTGCGGTAGAAAGTGGACTCGGTGTCGGGCTGACCGTGGATGGCGTTATAGACAGGAGCCTCCTGCATCATCTGGATGAAGCGAACCTGGCCACCGGAGTAAGCAAAGATTCCGCCAAAGGGGCTGACAATCTCGGGGTCCATCGGGCGAACCGAACGAACCGGGCCGATCTCGGCAGGAAGCTTGGAGTGCCACACTGCGAGGTAACGGGTCATGCCGCCCTCGACGAGTTCTTCAAAAACGATGTCTGTCTCATCCAGCCCAACCTGTGGTCTGGCGGAGGGGTGGTTGTCAATCTTTGCTGAGAGCGCTGGGCGAGACAGGCTGCCCGCTTCAATGGGTTCGCCCGTGAGCGCAGCTACGGTCGCGTTGTCGACCACGGCCTCACCATCAGAGGAGCCAGAGCCACTGCCACCCGAGTCACCCGGGTCAGTTGAGCCTTGGCTGCAACCGGTGAGAACGAGAGCCGCGACGGCTCCGATGGTCAAAAGTGACCTAAAGTGACGCATCATAATGAACGACCTTCCCTGCTTTTATCTGTGGAAGTCTAGGTGTTACGTCGATTGAGTATCGACATAGTCAGCTCCCAGTACCACGGTAACCCTTGCGCCTGGGTAAGCGCTGGTTTGAACCACCTGGTCTGCGCCAACCCCGAGGAGTTCCGCAATCCCCAGCGCTATGCCGCGGTCAGCATCATCGACATAGGCCACGGTGCTCTGGGCAACGTTTGTACTCTCGGCGTTGGTGGCTGTGGGCTCCGGCCACCCCACAGTGGTGAGGCGGTCGGCCGCCCTCGCAGCCATGCCCTGCTTGTCGGTGCCGTTGAGAATTGTCAGGCTCAAACCGGTGATGTCGATCTGGCTGGGGTCAAGAACAGGGTCGTTGGGGTCAGCGACCTCGGGGTCCAGTTCGACAGCTTCTGGAGCGGTCTCCCCAGCTGGGCCCTCACCCTGCACCACCGGAAACTCGGAGGGGTCAAGTTCTAGGTAGTCATCACTACTGTCCACGAACCACAGGCCAGCGAGAACCAAGACCACGACGGATCCAAGCCCAATGCCGATAGGTGCAAACATCGACAACGAGGACCGCTCGCGACGGTGCGTTCCGACATAGCGAGAATCAGCAGTAGCGACATCGTCAAAGCGGTCGGGCAGATACGTGTTTTTTCCTGGCTTAGCCAATCTCCGCCTCCCCTCCTTCTGGCCCTAGGCGTCGTGCGTTGTGGCGCATTTGCTGCGCCTGCCCGAGCTGGCGAACAAAAACCGCGTCATATTCCAGGGCGGCAGCTCCCTCGCACAAGGCGTATACACGCTGATAGTAACGAGCGAGGGTTAGACCGAAGCGTTCCCTCACCGCAGATTCTTTATTTGGCACACTGCCCCACCACGCTCGCTCAAACTCCAAAATCTCAATGTCAGCTGCCGACAACGGTTCAGAGGGTGGGGTGGGCTTAGCCATATCGCCTTCATGATAGGCCGACACAGCCCCCACCGAGGTGGGGGCTTTAGGCTTGTCGCATTGTGACTTCCCTGCGCCGCACTCTCCGGGCTTCTCTCGCTCTTGCGGTCTCTCTCGCACTCGTCGGGTGTCAGCCCGGTTCCTACGCAACAACCGCCGAAGCCCCAGCGGATGCTGGCGACCGCCCGCCTCTCTCAGAGATCAACTGGCTTCCGGACCCGCGCTCCTACGTTGGCGCCAGCACTGCGTTGCTGCAGAGAAGCGCAATCGAGCCACTCGAGACCGTGGCGGAGCAAAGCCTTCCCGTCACCGTGGAGTCTGATGAACTCTCTGGCCACTTGAGCCTCACTATTGGCTCGACGGATCGAGTGTTGGCACTGGATATGTCGGGCTCACTCGCTGCCACTGTCTGGGCACTGGGCTTTGGAGATCGACTCATCGGTCGCGATATTTCTACGACGTTCCCGGGTGTTGAAGACCTGCCGGTCGTGACCGGCAGCGGTCATGCTATTTCTCCGGAATCAGTATTGGCGCTGCGGCCAGATCTGATCATCACCGATGGGACCATCGGCCCCATCGATGTCGTTCTGCAGTTGCGCGAGGCAGGAATCCCCGTGGTGTTTGTGCGGGTGGCGCCGAGCTTGTCCCAGCCGGCAGAACTGGCGCGGTCAGTCGCAGAGATTTTTGGCGCTCGGGATGCCGGTGAACTATTGGCCACACAGGTCAGTGCCGATATTGCGGCGGTCACCGAAGTCATCGCCACTCGCGCCCCCCAAGCGCGAGCGGACCAACTGCGCATGGTCTTTCTCTATCTCCGTGGCGCGAACGGCATCTACTACCTCTTTGGCGATGAATCCGGAGCCGGAGAACTGATTACTGCCCTCGGTGGCATCGATATCGCCACCGAGATTGGCTGGGTCGGGCTTCGGCCAATGACCGATGAGGCCCTCATCGCTGCCAACCCCGACCTGATTCTCGTGATGACTGGCGGTCTCGAGAGTGTCGGTGGCGTGGAAGAACTTGTTGCCCTCAAGCCAGCCCTCGGGCTCACACCGGCAGGGGCCAACCTCCGCTTTGTCGATATGGCCGACTCTCAAGTCCTGAGCTTTGGCCCGCGCACGGCTCTCGTTATTGACGCCCTGGCTCGGGCGATTTACGCGCCCGAGCAGTAATCCCTACGATCCCAGCGCCCACAACTGCCACGCCGAGAAAGCCACCGGCGATCCACCAGGGGTTGAGTGCGCTTGATGTCAAGCACGAGGGCGTCACCACCAGTCGGATATCGAGGGGGTCGAACAGCTCTCCTTCGGGATAGGTGCCAAAGGCATCAGAACCAGCAGCGGTCAGCGTCGCTTGCGCGCCAGTAACTGCCCACTCTCCGGTGGCGACATCGAGCCGCTCATCCCCAGCCGACCATTCGAGGGTGACAAACTCAACATCGTCTGCGCTCACACTCACCATGTCCATGGTGTCGCCGGTCACATCAAAGACGAGTGTGGCCTGCCGTTGGCCCTCCAGGCTCAGCGTGGGGTTCGCCAGTGACGTGCGAAGGATTCCACCGTGGCCCTCAAAGAGGAGCTCCCCCTCAAATGCGACCCTGCCACGACGGCGATCGGGCGCAATGGCACCCTCGCCGCCAGAGAACGTGAACGCCGGAGTCTCGTAGCTCACATCCCCCGAGGTGGTCCACTGCCCCAGCGCAATAGCGCCTGAGATGTAGGACCTAAAGGATTCTTTGAAACCCCAATTCATCTCCGACTCCAGCACCTGGCACTCACCCTCTGCAAGCACCACAACGGGACTGGACGAGAGTGAGAGAAGGCCTACAAGACCGAGAGCAGAGAAGCTAAGCACCGGGCACCCGGACCATCAGGCGGTGGGGAATGCCGGCTTCCATGAACAACTCACCGCGCAGCTCAAATCCAAACTTCGCATAGAGGCCAGTGACGTAATCCTGAGCGTGGAGATAGAGGGGGTTCTCACCAGCGATATCTAGCGCCTTCGCCATGAGGCGCTCGGCCAAGCCCTGGCCTCTGGCATCAGCTCGAACAACCATGCGGCCCAGGCTCTGGGCAATGCCCTCATGAGCGTCCGCTCCGGCAGGGGAATCAACAATTCTCAAATAGCCGGCCATCCCGCGATCATCACTAATCCACAGGTGAATGGTGGAGGGGTCGCGGTCTGCCGAATCAAATTCCTCTTCGGTAATCTTCTGCTCGAGGAAGAAGACTTCGCTGCGCAGCACTGCCATCTCGAAGACATCGTCAGGTGTGAATTCGCCCCACGTTTTCACCACAATCGATTCTTCGGCCATGGTCGCGAGTTTAATAGGCAGTGCTGGTAATTCGAGTGGACGAGGTGGAGAAATGGCCGACAAGATTGTGAAAGACGACGCATCCTGGAAAGCGGAGCTCGCCCCGGAGCGCTACGCGATCCTTCGCCAGGCGGCAACCGAGCCACCCTGGTCGGGCGAGCTGCTGGCTGAAAAACGTCATGGCGTGTATCACTGTGCTGGGTGTGGAAGCGCACTCTTTGCTAGTGACACGAAGTTCGAGTCTGGTTCCGGCTGGCCCTCCTTCTATGCAGCTATTGACGATGGCGCAATTGACCTGCACGAGGATCGAAGCCTCGGCACCATTCGCACCGAAGTTGTCTGTGCCAGTTGTGGTGGTCACCTGGGCCACCTGTTTCCCGATGGATTTGGCACCCCTACTGGCCAGCGCTACTGCATGAACTCCCTCGCCCTGGAGTTCGAGCCAAACTCCTAAGTGGTGCGGCGCCCCAGGGTCACCATGAGGGCGCCGGCCAATGTCACGAGTGCACCGATCAGAGTGGAGACGCTCAAATCGGACGTTGACAGCGGAGCGACGGCGTCCAAAATGATGGATCCCATCAGCTGACCGCTGATGATGCTGACGCCTAATCCGAGGACGCCGACAATTCCCACAACGGTCACCTGGACCACAATAAACACGACCCCTATGAACCCGCCGGTCCACAGCCACCATGTTCCGGGCAAGCTCGCTGGGAGCCCGAGGGTGGGCAACGACACCACGAACGCCACGAGCAACACGCAGGAACCCACCACGAAATTAACAAACGTTGCCGCAATCGCAGACCCCGCCACGTTGCGCACTCGGCCATTGACGGCCTGCTGAAATCCCGTTCCGGCACCGGCTAGAAGGGGCAGAAGAAAGAGGAGACCCACGTCAGGGAAGGACCCTGGCGTGACATCGAGTACGACCACAACGCCCACAAGAACACAGAGTGCTCCCAACCCTCGCTGGAGTCGCAGGGGAACTTTCGTGACGCCAAACCAGCCCCTGGAATCAATCAGGACAGCGCCGAGGCTTTGTCCTGTCACCACGGCAATAGAGAAGACTGCGACACCGAGCACTCCGGCGCTCAGCCCCTGGGTGAGGACCAAGAACGCCCCGGCGGCACCGCCAATCATTGACCACCACGGCAGGCGCCCCTCTGCCACGGCTTCTCGAAGGTGGGAAAGGCCGGCCCGGCCGGAAGGACTGCCGAGCATCACCAGAGTGATCACCGTGAGGCCGGTAGAGAAAGAGATGAGGGCGGCAAGCGCCCCATTGCCTAACGCGAGGCCAAACTCACCGTTAATCCGAGACTGCACTGCCACAAAAACACCAGAGATAACGCTAACGGCAACGGCAAGCGCGGTGACACCTCTAGTCGCTGGTGAATGGGCTTGGCTCACCAGGTAAGGCTAGCGAAGCCCTGGAATTATGCTTACCTGGTGAGCTCCACTCGAATCCCCCTGTGGGACAACGCACGATTCCTTGCCATCACTCTGGTGGTGCTGGGTCATGCCCTGACCAAGACCACGGCGGCAACGGATAGTGCCTATGTCCTCTACACCGTCATTTATCTCTTCCACATCCCACTCTTCGTGTTTCTCTCCGGGTACTTTTCCTCCGCTGATGCCCCGACGCTGAAGAGACTGCAGAGTGTTCTGGTCGACCTCCTACTTCCCTACCTCATCTTTGAGTGCATCTGGTCGATTATTCAGAGCGTGAACGGTGGAGAGTTCTTGTTCAATCCGCTGCGGGCCTCATGGACCCTGTGGTTCCTGCTCTCGCTGGCAGCGTGGCGGATTCTGCTGCCCTATATCGCCATGGTGCCCTTCCCTCTGGTGGTGAGCACGGCAATCGCCGTACTTTCTGGCTACTGGAGTGTCGATCAAACGCTGTCACTGTCCCGAACACTCGCGTTCTTGCCCTTCTTCGTACTCGGCTGGCGGGCTAGGAACTGGGGTGTCGGTGAGTGGTGGCTGTCTCGGTCCGAATCGACCACTAGGTGGGTGCGAGCCGGTGGGGTGGTGACTCTCGCAGCGATTGTCACAGCGGTGGCTCTGAATCTTGAGCGCCTGAGAGCAGTCGGATTCCGCAAGCTCCTCACCGCCGACATGAGCTATGTCGATGCTGGTTTTGAGCAGTGGTTTAGTGGTGCCGGACGGTTCGGTGTCTTCGTGCTTGCCACCCTCATGATTGCCGCCTTCGTGGTTCTTACCCCGAGGCGAAACACCTGGTTCACCGCCCTCGGCGGAGCAACCATGACGGTCTATCTCCTGCATAGCTTTGTGCTGGCGCCACTGCGCCAGACGGAGATTCTCTCGGGTGCTGTTTCCTGGTGGAACCTAGTGCTGCTGGTGCTGGGGAGTATCGGCCTCACCATTGCTCTGGCGCAACCCTCTGTCACACGATTGTTCTCTCCGCTGACCAGGCCAACGTGGGTTCTGCCCTCGACCAGGGCGACTCCGTCCTAGGGAGTCATCCTCAAGGTCCAGCAGTGACCACGAGCGGTTCGAGATTCCCGAGATCAAGATTTTCCCGGGCTTTCCACAGGTCATAAGCGTCCTGCATCGCCAACCAGCTCTCGGGGGTTCGACCTAGAACAAAGGAGAGCCTCAAAGCCATCTCAGGACTGACCCCGTGGTTGCCCGAGAGCAACCGCTGGGCAGTCGAGGGCGTAACCCCAAGCTTCCCGGCGAGGGTCCGCACACTAATCCCCGAGGGCTGGAGGTAGACCTCAACGATGAACTCGCCGGGGTGGGGAGGGTTGTGCAGAGGGCGCGAGGTTTCCATACCAAAATGTAGCACGTTGCGCATCACGCACCATCGTCGTTACGCACCCCGATGACAGCGGGTTACAGCGACCAGGTCAAGCCCCCGAGGATTAGGGCTCGCGATAGATGCTGTGGCGACCGACTCGTCGCCAGACCACAATCTGCTCGTTCTCGACTGTCACAAACTCAAAGGTGGCGCGGCCATCCGGGCCAGAGAAGGACCAGGTCATCGCCATGATGCCACTGCCCGTCAGGCGCTCGACCCGCAGCGACTTGGGCCACACGTAGTGCTCGGGATTGCCCTCGTAGTCTCCAGCGGCCGCAATGAAACGAGCGAGCGCCTTCTTGAACACGAGCCGCTCCTCTGGGGAAAGCTTCTGGTAGTCGGCACGAAAACGGGGAAGAACCCGATACTTCATCCGGTAGCGTCCAGGCTCTCGAGAAACTCTTCCCCACTGGTGTAATCAGCTCCCTCACCACGGTTGCGCTGACCCTCAGCCTCTTTTTCGCCAGCCTGCCAGGTGGGGTCCCAAAACCACGCCTGCGTCGCGTCGAGAGCGACCTTCGGCCTCAGAATAATCTCTCCATCTGCATCGATCACTTCGACTTGCGCGCCGGGCTCATCGAGGCGATAGCGGCGACGGATGGCAGCCGGCAACGACACAGTTCCCCGCGATTGAATGGACAGAAAATCGGACATGACCCAATAGTACCGTATTTCTGAATTTCAGTAATGCGGAAGGCCCGCGACTTCTTGTGCTCTAGCCCCCGGGCGTGCAGGCGGCGGTGTAGTCCAGCAAGGCGATCTGAGATTCGGCGATCACAGTCGGGAGGTCGGCCACACCGGAGATGCTCGGGTTCGCAACAGTCTCAAGCACCACATCAATCTGAGCGCTCAAGTCACCGTGGGCGGCAGCCAGGGTCGGCTCCTGCGGAGCAAGGGCTTTGAACTCATCAGAAAGCTCTGTAAGGCGCTCTGTGTAGGTACTGGCTGCTAAAGGATTGGCCAGAGCTAAACGAAGAACTTCTTCCATGTCGGTCAAAATACGA
>JBIIFP010000087.1:0-3695 GCA_044237205.1 Pontimonas sp.
CGGCATCACCACTCAGTGGTTTTCACCGAAGGACTCCGGCGCCACCATCCGCCAGAACATCCAGGCGTTTGTCGACTCGAGAAACTAGGGCGCTATCGCGTGAGTAAAGCGGTCTCTGCCGAGGAGATCCTGCTCCGTGTGAATTGTCCGAAAACCATTCGCCGACAGTAGCTCGACCATTGCGGCACCCTGAAGGTTTGAGTGTTCCATCATGATTACTCCGCCAGGTCGCAATGCGTGGAGAGCAAGTCCCACAATCTCGCGCACAACATCGAGCCCATCAGCACCACCAAACAATGCCAGATGCGGGTCATGGGCAAAAACTTCTGGGTCGTTAGGCACCTCAGAGTCTGGAATATAGGGAGGGTTCGCCACAATCATGTCCAGTGAGGACCGAGTCAGGGTCTTCGCAAAGTCCGTGACGCTCGCACACACCACCGTGGCCGAGGGAGCCAAACGAGAGACGTTCCGCTCAAGGTAGACACTCGCCTCTGGCGAGACCTCTAGTGCAACCACCGACGCCCAAGGCACAGCTCTCGCCAAAGAAATCGCCAGCACGCCGGAGCCCGAACACAGATCGACAACCGATAACCCACGCTCATCAACACCGAGACTCTGCGCAACCGAGATTGCCCGCTCTGCGAGGGACTCTGTCTCCGGGCGGGGAATAAAGACTCCTGGTCCCACCTCGACCTCGAAGTTCATAAATGGCGCCCTCCCCACAATGTGTTGGAGGGGCTCACGAGCCTCGCGTCGCTGGACCAGTGCCTCGAGCGCAACGCTCAGAGGGGCAGAAAGTTCCTTGCCCAGGTGAGCATGCGCCAAGAGTTCCCCGCGAGATAGTCCCAACACTGAGCCGAGCAGAAGCTCGGAGTCTGCTTCCGGCGAGGGAACCCCCGCCGCAGCCAAGCGATCGCGGAGCGAGGCGAGAGCCTCCGCGACTAACACCATTAGGCCTCGCCTAGAGCACTGAGGCGTTCCGCCTCATCAGTGTCAATGCAGGAGCGGACAACAGCGTCGAGCTGGCCGTTCATCACCTGGTCCAAGTTGTATGCCTTATAACCGGTGCGATGATCGGCGATGCGGTTTTCAGGGAAGTTATAGGTGCGGATGCGCTCCGAGCGATCCATGCCACGAATCTGGCTCTTCCTGGCATCGGACTGCACAGCTGCGAGTTCTTCTTGCTGCCTCGCAAGAATTCGCGCGCGCAGCACGCGCATGCCCGCTTCACGGTTTTGAATCTGGCTTTTCTCGTTCTGCATCGACACGACGATGCCGGTGGGAAGGTGGGTAATGCGCACCGCCGAGTCTGTGGTGTTCACCGACTGGCCACCGGGACCACTGGATCGGAAAACGTCAATCTTCAGATCGTTGGGGCTGATCGCAACTTCTTCGGGTTCGTCAACCTCCGGAAAGATCAGCACACCGGTGGTGGAGGTGTGGATTCGGCCCTGAGATTCGGTGACGGGGACGCGTTGGACACGGTGCACGCCACCCTCGTACTTGAGGCTCGCCCACACACCCTCTGCGGGGTCTGTGGCCGAGGACTTGATCGCAACCTGGATGTTCTTATAGCCACCCATATCGCTCTCGGTCTTGTCGAGAACTTCGGACTTCCAACCCCTCGACTCTGCATAGTGAAGGTACATGCGCAGTAGATCGGCAGCGAACAGAGCGCTCTCCTCACCACCTTCACCGCCCTTGATTTCCATGATGACATCGCGACCATCATCAGGGTCTCTCGGAATCAACAGAGACCGCAGGGTCTCTGTTGCCTCTTGAACAGCTGTTTCGAGACCGGGAACCTCAGCAGCGAACGCTTCATCATCGCTAGCGAACTCGCGAGCCGCAGCGAGATCATCGGTGAGATTCTTGAGTTTCTCATTCGCCGAGACGATCTTCGAGAGCACAGCAAAACGCCGGTTCAGCTTTTTGGATAATCCTGCGTCAGCGTGAATTGCGGGGTCACTGAGCTTGCCTTGAAGCTCCGTGTACTCCGCAATTAACGCATCAACAGAATCAAACACGGCTGTTCCTTAGAGGCCGAGGCCCGGAAGCTTTTTCTGCATCGCGACCAGGAACTCGACGTTCGAGGCGGTTGCTTTCATGCCCTCCAGGACAACACCCAGGCCAGCGGTTGCACTGGTCGCACCCAGTGCTTTGCGAATGTCAGCGACAACAGTGACCTCATCCTTCGCGAGCAACTGGTCGTCCTTGCGCGTAGCGCTGTGAGAAATGTCGAGTGCTGGGAACATGCGTGCCGCTGCTGCCTCGTGGCTCACGTGGAGCTCGAGGGTGGCAGAGCCTGCAACTTCGCTAGCGACCACGTCGTCACCCTGGATGCCGGTGCCGGTTACGAGAGTTCCGATGATGGTGAGTGACCCACCGTTCTCGACATTGCGAGCAGCCCCAAAGAGTTTCTTCGTCGGGTAGAGCCACGCAGTGTCACCGCCAAGACCACGGCCACCGCCGAGGCTCTGCTGGTATGCCCTGGCAAGCCTCGTCAGGGAATCGACCAACACAACAACGTCGTGACCCAGTTCCACCAAACGCTTTGCGCGCTCAACAGCGAGCTCGGCAATGGTGGTGTGGTCATCTGCAGAGCGGTCGAAGGTGGAGGCGATGACCTCACCCTTCGCGTGGCGCTGCAGTTCAGTGATTGCCTCAGGGTGCTCATCGATGAGAACAACCATGAGGTGAGCATCCGGTGCGTTTTCGGCAACAGCGTTGGCAATCGCCGAAATAATCATCGACTTGCCGGTCTTCGGGGCGCCGACAATAACGCCGCGCTGGCCCTTACCGACTGGGGTGAAGATGTCTAGGGTGCGACCGGTGATGTTGTCTGCAGAGGTCTCCATGCGCAGACGCTCAGTCGGATAAACAGCAGTCAAGGCCTGGAAGTCAATGCGGCTAGCAGCCTCATCGATGGTCTGGCCGTTAACACTGTCGACGCTCACGAGGGCGTTGTACTTCTGTCGGCCCTGGTTTTCGCCATCGCGAGGCTGGCGAATGGACCCGATCACGGCGTCACCCTTTCGCAGGTTGTACTTCTTTACCTGGCCCAGGGACACATACACGTCGGTGGCACCAGGGAGGTATCCCTGGGTGCGCACGAAGGCGTAGTTGTCTAGCACATCCAAGATGCCGCCAATGGGAATCAGGACGTCGTCATCGGAGATTTCAGGTTCCCCATCTTCGCCAAACGAGCCACGACCGCGGCGGCGATCCCGGCCACGGCCACGACCGCGACCACGGTTGAAGCCGTTGCCCTGGTCATCGCCACCATCATCGCCGTTGTCGGAACCCTCGTCGGAGGAATCATTGGCGCTCTCGTCACGCGCGGGCGCAGCCTCATCGGCTTGGGGCCGGCGACGACGCGGGCGCTCGGGAGCTGCCTCCGCAGCGCTGTCTGCTGGAGTCTCGACCGCGGGGGCCGATTCCACTGGCGCATCGGTCGATACGACACGACGCGAACCACGCTTGCGTGGTGGGGCTGCAACCTCGTTCGAGGTTGGTTCTTGGTTATCTAAGTCCATGTTGTCTCCTAGTTCGTGCCACGATGCGTGGCATCACACTGTGTGATGTTTCTCCTCACACACGCGCCTGGCTTGCCTTAGGGCCGAAGGAACCTAAGTCCCTCTGTCACGAATGACCCTCTAACGCCGGAGTGAACTTCGTGGCGTGTTGTGTGATGA
>JBIIFP010000088.1:0-3622 GCA_044237205.1 Pontimonas sp.
CCGAACGCGAAGGTGCCGCCGACGACAATCGCGAGTCCGACGCTGATAATGCCCTCCCAGCCCGCGCGAATGGTGACCGGAATAGTGACGGTTTCACCCACTGGATCTCCGCCGGCAGAAAAGAGCGCAAACTCGACGGGGACGGTGCCATTGGCTAGCGATTGGACAGGGATGAGGGTGCGAATCGCATCACCCGGCGCGATGGTGAGTCGAACCTGTGGCGTTTCCACGGCAAGAATTCCCGTTGTCGGACGGACCGCCAGTATCACCACGACATCAGAGGACAGGTCGTTCACGACCGTCACCGGCAGCGATGTTTGGTCGCTCAGGACCGTAATCGCACTTCCCTGCTCAACACGGACTGAGTTGCGGAAAAGTCGAGAGTCTTCCGTGGCTCTTTCCCATTCGGCGGCAAGGCCGTTGGGGTTTTCACTCCAGGTGGAGGACAACAGAGCTTGATATCTCGTCCAGCGGCCAAAAACCGCACCCTCGGGGTCACTGGCGATGGTCGCAAATCTGACATCGCCTTCCCAGATCTCACGAATTCTGGCCACAAACACTTGGTATTCCCGTGGATTCGCGGTGCCGAGCACGCTACTGAGCACCTCGGTGGGTGCCGCTGTTAGGGGCACGGCTACTGAATTCGACACGGGCATCGAGACCATTCGGCTCAACACCGCATCGATTCGAGGCGCGATTGCGGTGGCGGGCAAACGCCCAGTGCTGAAGACCAGGATTTCCTGGTTGCCCGTCAGCGCCCGGTAGGCGATCAGCCCTTGGGCCCTTTGCATATCAGCTTCGGCTTCCAAGGGTGTTGGCGCCTGCAGGGCGTCGGTGGCAAGCGCGGAGAGTTGAGCGTCTACTCGAATCACCCGGGCTTGACCGATGGACACCACGGCACGGTCAGAGGGGATGCTGTTGCTGGAGAGCAAAACGGCTGAGGCAGAGCGCGTCGCGAGGGTCTCTAGTTGGTCATTCGTGATTGCGTCGCCGTGGATCCACGGATACTCACCCAACCGCGCATAGGTGAGGGTGTCAATGGCCAAGGAGGCAAGGGGGTCAGCATCCGCCCACGGCAGGCCAAACTGGGCCAATCCGACATTCCCGAGAGTGCTCGCCCAGACCAGTGATTCCGGGGGCGCCTGGTCCCCAAGCGCGGTAATGCTGGAGGTAATTCGGCTATCAATAGCGATGGTGGCGGGATGGTTTCGCACGGCAGCGGTGACGACATCAACAGCACCTCCGCTGATGGTGAGGGCTTCCAGCTCCTCTGGCCTCAGCGCAACGCCGCCGTCCGCCCCGGTGGTGAGAGTCACGATGGGAGCGATGTTCGCCCGGGGAATGACGACATCCTCGGGGATCACCACGATTACCTGTCGTCCGCTGAGGTTGCGAAGAGCCGGGTTCATGTTGGTGGGGTGCGAATAGGAGACTTCGATGCCAAAAACCCCCGATTGTCGGCGGGCCGGTTCGCTGGAATTTGTCGGCTCGTCCTCGGGCAGCCGTGTGTCCCAAAGATCCGCACCGAGCGTGAGCGGAAGTTCTCTGGATTCCAGTTGGGGGACTTCGGGAGTTTCGGCACTCGACACATCAGAAAATACGGGGTTGCTCTCACCGGCAAGGAAGCGACGAATCTGCTCCTCACTGGTGAATCGGGTTTCGGTGAGACGCAGCGTAATGTCCCCTGTTCCCAGCGTCCCCGTCTCATCAGCACGCAGAATCACACTAATGTCGGCTATGTCTTCGGGGCTCACAATTCCACCGCCCTGCACGACAACGTCGACCCGAGCGGCAGAGCGCCCTTCACCAGCGAATGCGGGGCTTGAATCCACCACCACCGAGGCCGTGATGGTGAGCACGGAAATCATGGCGAGCAGGGCCTTCATCGGCCTACTCGCCATGAGAGGGGACACGGATTTATTCACGCCTGAGTGTCGCTGTCCCCAGAGCTGGCATGGTTCAGAGTCTAGACTCTGAACACTATGTCGAGCGTTGCCAAGGCCGTTGAACAGCTTCGCCTTGTCGCCAACGACGAACCGATTGCTGGAATATCTCGGGCCTTTCAGGCCGCCGGTCACGAGCTCGCCCTTGTGGGCGGACCGGTTCGCGATGCATTCTTGGGCCGGCCACTCAACGACCTCGACTTCACCACCTCGGCTAGGCCCGAGGAGATTGAAAAGATCATCGCTCCCCTGGCAACGGCCCTCTGGGACGTCGGGCGTGCTTTTGGCACCATTGCCGCTCAATGCGGCGATATGACCGTAGAAATTACTACGTATCGGGCTGATACCTATGACGGCGCGAGCCGGAAACCCGAGGTTGAGTTCGGAGACACGCTCGAGGGCGACCTGTTTCGCCGTGATTTCACCATGAACGCGATGGCCCTCACCCTTCCCGGTCTAGTGCTGGTCGATCCTTGTGAGGGTTTGAAGGATTTGTTGGAGGGCGTCTTGCGCACTCCTATTGCTGCTGAGGAATCTTTCCGCGATGACCCGTTGCGCATGATGAGGGCGGCACGATTCACCAGTCAGCTTGGGGTGAGTGTTCACCCCGATACTCGCGAGGCAATGGTCGCGTTGGCGCCACGCTTATCTGAGATTTCCGCCGAGCGAGTGCGTGATGAACTGGTGCGGACTCTCTCCACAGATCATCCCAGGGCAGGTATAGAACTGATGGTCGAGACTGGGTTGGCTGAGGTTGCACTTCCGGAACTTCCCGCACTGCGTCTTGAATCTGACGAACACGCTCACCACAAGGATGTCTACGAGCACACCCTCACGGTTCTTGAGCAGGCGATTGACGAGGAGCACAGGCGGTTCCCCGGACAACCGGCGGATGTGATGGTGAGATTGGCCTCGTTGCTTCACGACATTGGGAAGCCGGCGACTCGTCGATTTGAGGCCGGAGGCGTTGTCACCTTCTATCACCACGATGTGGTGGGCGCGAAGTTAGCCAAGAAGCGTCTTCGAGAATTGCGCTTCGATAACGACACGATCTCCGCTGTGGCGCAGCTGATCGAACTACACTTGAGGTTCTTTGGATACTCCGAACAGGCCTGGTCTGATTCCGCCGTTCGGCGGTATGTGAGGGATGCCGGAGATCAACTGGAGCGTCTCCACATTCTGGTTCGAGCGGATGTCACGACCAGAAACAAGAGAAAAGCGGAGCGGCTCTCCTTCGCCTATGACGATCTCGAGGCCCGCATAGCCGAGCTTGCCGAGCTGGAGGAACTCCAGTCCATCCGGCCCGCGCTTGATGGTGAAGAGATTATGGCGATTCTGGATCTCCCACCGGGCCCGGTCGTTGGCGAGGCGTATGCGTTTCTTTTGGAAGTGCGCCTTGACGAGGGTGAAATCGCTAAGGACGAAGCCACGAAGCGCTTATTGGCGTGGTGGTCCGCGAGGTAGCCCGCTTGCCTTGGCGCTTGCTTCACACCTAGACTGTGGCAGTTGTCTTCACGCAAGGCACGCACATAACCCTCCTGTTGCAGAAAGTCTGTAACCGATTAGTCCGAAGGAGGTGGGGTAACCGTGCACAACTACGAACTAATGGTCATTCTTGACCCAGAGCTCGAAGAGCGAACTGTAGCCCCCAGTCTCGAGGCGTTTCTCGAAGTTATCCG
>JBIIFP010000035.1:0-13112 GCA_044237205.1 Pontimonas sp.
AACGGGGTACTGAACCCCGCTGATAAGAAGAGATATAAATCGTCGCGAGTGTATCACGCAGCTCTTCGCGAACTCTGGCTAATTCACAAGCCACCACGCCACAGCGCTGTAGGCCCCAAGCGCTGCTCCGACGCTGCCGAGCACGTGAGCCAGGGCTAAGCCAGCGCGCCTGCGAAGCGGCAGCGCACCTGGCACGGGAAGAAGATGTACCACCATGGTCGAGAGTGTGGTGAGGCCACCGCAGAACCCGGCGAGGATCGCCGCGGTGGCGAACGAACTCGGGAGGGCTACGAGCCCACCGGCGAGAGCAGAGCCTGCAACATTCACTATCAGGATTCCCCTGCGCGCGCTGCCGTTCACCGCGCTCCAGGACTGAACTCCGTAGCGCACCACCGCACCGAGCGATCCGAGAGCAACGCTGAGAAGGAGCAGTTCCGCACTCATGCGATCCTCCCTGATGCCTGGAGCTTTCGTCCCCAGATATAGCCAAGCCATCCTGAGGTGAGCCCCAGAGCGACGGTCACCAGGACGTAGGCGATGCCAAGAGTGGGCAGAGTCAGAGCAATGATGGCCACGCCTGACATGGTGGTGTACGAGCCGAGCAGTCCAATCGTGATCCCCTCGCGAAGCGCACTCGAAACACCCGGCAGACCATGGCCTGCCACGAGCCCCAGGCCGAAGGACCCCAGAAGATTGACCCCGAGCGTTGCCCACTCGTGGCCACCGGGTAGGCCCACCATGGCGAGGTCAGCGCTGATGCGGCCCAGAGTTCCCAGTGCACCACCGAGGGCAACAGCGAGAATTGGCCATGGCTTCACAGTCTGAGGGTAGTGCGCAAGCGGCCCTCCTACACTGAAGAGGTGGCTGCGAAAAAACGACCGATCCTGCGCCGGGCCCTCTGGGTCGTAGCTGGGATTCTCTTCGTGAGTGGCGGTGTCGTGGCCTGGCTAGTCGCCCCCATCATCACGGCGGATCCCCAGGGCCTCTCTGGTCAGGAGTTGGTTGTTGAGGGCTATCCGAGCTCCGTGGAGGCAACCGGTGACGATGGTCGCACCAGGGTGCTGGGCGCAACGCTCGAGAACGCCGCGGACCGTGGACTGGATCGATTGATTGCAGGCGACCGAATCGTCGTCACGGGAGCTGGCTACAACCCGGACTCGGGAATCTATGTCGCCATTTGCGCTGTTCCCAATGCTCTGAACGAAAAGCCGGGACCCTGTCTAGGAGGGGTCCCCTCCCAGACACCGGGTGAGCTGGGTAACGAGGGAGCAATCGAATACGCCCCCTCTAATTGGATCAATGACCAGTGGGCATGGCGCTTGTTTGGCGCTAGAAGTTTCGATGACCGCGCGCAGGGTACCTTCAGCGCCTACATCGAGATCCCGGGGTTTGCGGATGAGAACGTCGATTGCCGGGACCGACCCTGCGGTCTGTACACACGCAACGACCACACCGCTCTTGATGACCGCGTGCAGGACGTCTATGTGCCGATTGATTTTGTGGGGTAGTCGGGAACTCGAAACACCGTGATGGAGCGCTGTGCCAGCGTGCCGATGCTCAGCGCAAAGATCACAGTGCCCACACCGAAGCTGCCACCGAGCACCCATCCGATCACCAGCACGGTGACCTCCACCACAGACCGCACAAGCCACATGGGCCAGCCAAATCTGGCGTTGAACCCCACCATGAGGCCATCGCGCGGGCCTGGTCCAAAACGAGCACCGATATAGAGGCCACTCGCGATTCCCATCATCAGCAACCCAGCAGCGAAGAGAAAGCCCCTCTGCACAAGGGACTCGGGTGTCTCAACGAGTACCAACCCAATCTCCATGGCTGGCCCAATGAGAAAGACGTTGAGGACCGTTCCCAGCCCCGGCCTTTGGCGAAGGGGTATCCAAATCAGGAGGACAACGGCGCCGGTGATCACGATGACCCACCCGATGCGAAAGCCCCAGGTGACGTGGATGCCCTCGGCAAAAACTGTCCAGGGGTCAACACCGAACCCGGAGCGCAACATCATGGCCGCCGCGAAACCGAAGAGGAACAGGCCTGCGAAGAGTTGCCCCCAGCGTCGTAGGTAATGGAGGGCGCGGGGCACACCCCTACCCTAAACCTCCATCACCTGGTACCGTTGGACTCGGAACAAGAGTTGGTGCCGCTGTAGGCAGTCCTCGAGGGCCATCGCCTCACAATCGTGAGAGCGGCCGTAATGTGTAGACGAAACAGCCCCGGTCTGGCTAGTGGTGATCTGGGTTGGGCGTGAATGAGACGCCTCTTCTCCTCAAACAATCATCACGAAAGCTAAACCCATGCCTCAGAAAAAGCAGGCGTCTTCGTGGCGCCCCCCAACCAAGCGCACATCCTTCCAGGATGCCAAAAAAGCGCGTCCCCGTCCCGAGGGCTCACGACCCGACCGTTCTGAACGGCCCGCTTCGTCCGACCGCCCGGCCAGGGATGACCGTCCCTCGCGTCCCGCATCAGGCGGCCGCCCCGCCCACGGAGAGCGTTCTGAACGCCCAGCACGCACCTACTCTGACCGTCCGGCTAGTGGCGAGCGTTCCGCGCGTCCGCAGTACGACCGTCCAGCCTCCGGCGAACGACCCGCTTATGGTGACCGCCCGGCTCGTGGCGAGCGCGTTTACCGCGAACGGCCCACTTATGGTGACCGCCCCTCACGCCCAGCTCGGTCCGATTCAGACCGCCCTCGTTCAGACCGGTTTGGCTCTGACCGACCCGGCTCCGATCGCCCGGGCTCTGACCGCGCCGGTCGTTACGAGCGTCCCTCTGGTGAGCGATCTGGTCGCCCAGCTCGTTCGTTTGATGACCGTCCCCGCCACTCCGAGCGCCCTTCGCGCCCGGTAGTGCACAACGTCATTCACGATGCGCTTGCCGCTATTCAGGTCACTGCTGATTCAGCAGAGGGACTCCAGTTTGGCGATTTGGGTCTGGGTGCCCGCATCGTTGACACCATCAAAGAACTGGGTGCTGCCACGCCGTTTGCTCTGCAGGCTGCGACCATTCCTGTGGCACTGAGTGGCCGCGACGTTTTGGGACGTGGCCGCACGGGTTCCGGCAAGACCATTGCTTTCAGTGCTCCGCTGGTCGAGCGCTTGTTGCAGATGTCGAAAAACGGTGTGAAGCGCGCTATTGGGCGCGCACCACGCGCGTTGATCCTTGCCCCTACCAGGGAGCTGGCTCTTCAGATTGATCGCACCGTTCAGCCCATTGCTCGCAGCGTTGGTCTGTTCACGACCCAGGTTTATGGTGGTGTTCCGATTGGCCGTCAGATCGGGGCTCTTGAGCGCGGTGTTGACATCGTCATCGGAACTCCCGGGCGCATCGAAGACTTGATCGCCAGGCGCAAGCTTGATGTGTCGCAGGTCGTGATTTCGGTTGTCGACGAGGCGGACCACATGAGTGAGCTCGGATTCATCGAGCCGCTGGAGCGCATCCTCAGCGCAACGTCTCCGGATGGCCAGAGGCTCCTGTTCTCGGCCACTCTGGATGCTGGAGTGTCCAACATTGTGCGCCAATTCCTGCGCGACCCTGCGGTCTTTGAAGTCGCTGGTGAAAATCAGGAGTCTTCGACGATTGACCACCAGGTGTGGGTCGTTGACCAGCGTGACAAGCGCGACATGGTCATCGAGTTGGCTCGCAAGGGTGGCAAGACGCTGATGTTTGCAAGGACCCGGGCTTTTGCCGAAGAGCTCGCTGACATGGTCGACGACGAAGGCATTCCCGCGGTCAGCTTGCACGGTGACTTGAACCAGGCTCGTCGTCAACGCAACCTGGACAAGCTCACCTCTGGTCGAGTCAGCGTTTTGGTGGCCACCGATGTTGCCGCTCGCGGTATTCACGTCGATGACATTGACACCGTTGTTCAGGTGGATCCCCCTGATGACCACAAGTCCTATGTCCACCGCTCTGGTCGAACCGGTCGTGCAGGCAAAAAGGGCACGGTCATCACCTTGACCACGCGTGCGCGAGCTCGCAGGTTGATGGACTTGATGAAGACGGCGGGTATTTCTGTTGAGCCCAGGGAAATGCGTCCCTCGGACGTGAAGGCCTTCGAGGCCGTCTAAACAGCCAGTAGTGCGCTTGCGGCGAGCGCAAGTCCCAATCCGAGCCATTGGATTAGGGCGATGCGCTCCCGCAGCACGACTGAGGCGAGCAGGATTGTTCCCGCGGGATAGAGCGCAACGAGAACTGATACGACACTCAAATCGCCAAGCCGAAGGCCATAGATAACGGCGATATTGGCCGCAACATCGAAGATGCCAGCGGCAATAACTATTGGCCACAAGCCCCCTATCTCCACGAGGCCAGGGAGCGTCGGTGTTCGTGAACGGGCCATGCGCGTGATGACCACCGCGCCAATTGCCAGTGCCAACAGTGTTGATGATGTGAGGCGATTGGCAAGCAGGGGAATTACTCCCGAGTCCGCGGGGGAGAGATCAAGCAGAACGATAGTGAGTCCAATCAACGTTCCCGACCCTGCGGCCATGAGGAGCCCGAGCGGCCTGGGCCTCACGGCCCCTTTTTCTGGAACAAAACCGACCAACACCACGGCAACCAGAGCCAGAGCCATAGCAATGAAGAAGCTTGGACCGCCACCCTCACCCGAGCCCAACCCCACGCTGACGGGAACGATGGCGGAAATAAATGCGGTGGCCGGGGACAAAATACTCATCGGTCCGATGGCGAGACTTCCATAGAGCAAGCCAATGCCCATCGCCCCGGCGACTCCCGAGGCAACGCCATAGGACCACGCATCCGCGCTGTTCACGGCAGGGATGAAGAGTGCCGCACCAGCAATCCCGATCAGGCCGACGATGGCAACCCCGGCGGTGACGAGAATGGTGGAGGACCTGCGCGCAGCGAGACCGCCGAAGAAGTCAGCAGCCCCGTAGGTGAGCGCCCCAATGAGCCCGAGGGCAACGGTTAGCACGTGTGAACTTTCATCGTCGTAACAGTATTACCTCCGGTAGAGCGTTTGTACGCGGGACCCAATACTCTTGGTGCGGTCGGCCCCCTGACAAAAGGAGCATCGTGTCTTTGGTTTATGGAAACATCACGGAAGCGTTCGGGAACACCCCACTGGTTCGTTTGAATCGGGTGACCGAGGGTGCGGGCGCGACGGTGCTGGCCAAACTTGAGTTCTACAACCCTTCCTCGTCGGTCAAAGACCGGCTCGCTATCTCGGTGGTTGACGCAGCTGAGGCGTCTGGGGAGTTAAAGCCAGGTGGCACGATCGTGGAGGCCACCAGTGGTAACACGGGTATCGCGCTCGCGATGGTCGCTGCCGCTCGAGGCTACAAGGCAATCCTCGTGATGCCCGACACCATGAGCATTGAGCGCCGGATGCTGTTGCGTGCCTACGGTGCCGAGTTGGTTCTCAACCCCGGGGCAGAGGGAATGACGGGGTGTATCGCCAAGTCGCTGGAAATCGCTGCGACCATCCCGGGCGCTGTTTTGGCTCGTCAGTTCGAGAATGAAGCGAACCCTGAAATCCACCGTCGCACGACGGCCGAAGAAATCTGGCGCGACACTGATGGCGCCGTTGATGTTTTTGTCTCGGGGGTTGGCACCGGTGGCACCCTGACCGGAACAGGTCAGGCACTGAAGGCCAAGAAGCCCGAAGTTAAGGTCATTGGAGTTGAGCCTGCTGAATCTCCGCTGCTCAATGGTGGCGAGGCTGGCCCTCACAAAATTCAAGGAATTGGACCCAACTTCATTTCGCCCATCTTGGACCAGACCATTTATGACGAAGTCATTGATGTGTCCAGTGCCGACGCGGTCTCGATGGCGCGGCGACTGGGCGCTGAAGAGGGCATCCTGGGAGGAATTTCCTCCGGGGCAACTGCTCAGGCAGCCGTAGAGCTGGCGCACCGACCCGAATTCGCTGGCGCCACCATCGTGGTTATTCTGGCAAGCTTTGGTGAGCGTTATTTGTCCACTGTTTTATACGAGGGTCTCGAAAGCTAACATGCCTCCCATCACCCGCATCGGCGAAGATATCGAAGCGATGCGACAGCGGGATCCTGCTGCCCGCAACAATCTTGAGGTTTTTCTGACCTCGCCTGGGGTTCACGCCCTGTGGTGGCACCGTGGTTCCCACAGCCTGTGGTCCTGGGGCTGGTATTTGCCAGCCCGCCTCATTTCACACCTCTCACGATTCATCACCGGCATCGAGATTCACCCCGGAGCAACGATCGGCCGACGCGTGGTGATTGATCACGGCATGGGCGTGGTTATTGGCGAAACTGCGATCGTTGGCGATGATTGCTTGATTTATCACGGCGTCACCCTCGGAGGGAAAACCCCCGCGAGCCGCGATCACGTGGTGGGGCGACGCCACCCGCAGCTGGGCAACCGGGTGTCTGTGGGAACGGGTGCTTCAATTCTTGGATCGGTCACCATCGGCGATGATGCCATCATCGGCGCTCTGTCCGTCGTGTTGGACGATGTGCCCTCTGGCGCGCTTGCCGTCGGCATTCCCGCTAAGGTGAAAAAACGCTCCAACCGCCGTTAGGTCTTTATGCTCAAGCTCTTCAGTCGAATGACCCTGGGCCCTCTAGCTAGGGCCTTGTTTCGGGCAACCATCATTGGCAGAAAGAATGTGCCGCGCTCTGGTCCGGTGATTCTGGCGAGTAACCACTTGTCCTTTATCGACAGCGTCGTCATCACCTTGTTTGCGCCCAGGCCAGTGTCCTTCTTGGCGAAGGACACCTATTTCACGGGAACCGGACTTAAAGGGTTTGTCTCCCGGACTTTCTTCCGAGGCATTGGCGCCATTCCCGTGTCGAGGGGCGCAGGGCAAGCCGCGCAGCAGGCTTTGGATGCCGGGTTAGGACTGCTTAAGCACGGGGAAGCTTTCGCGATTTATCCGGAGGGCACCCGCTCGCGCGATGGCAGGTTGTATCGGGGGAAGACCGGTGTTGCTTGGCTAGCTCTAACCGCCGGAGTTGTGGTGGTGCCCGTCGCGCTTCAGGGAACGGATAAGGTCCAGCCGATTGGCTCAACCGGGATTAGGCCGGCGAAAGTCACTATTCAGTTTGGCAAGCCGTTGGATCTCTCCAAGCATGGCAAAGCCGACTCGGGTCGAGCTCGTCGTCACGCAACCGACGAGGTCATGAACGCTATTGCCGCGATGTCGGGGCAAGAGCGTGCTGATGGCTATAACGAACCACCGGCCAAAAACTTTGTGGAGAAGGTTCGTCGAACCTTCCGCTCACGCGCGGAGCTTTAGGCCTCGGCGGTTACTTCAGCCGCCTCGTCGAGCTGGGCGCGGACGTCGTCCATGTCCAAGCCCTTCACGACCGTGATTACTTCTTCGAGCCCAGGTGCGGGAAGGGCGCCTGGCTGCGAAAAGACAAGGATGCCATCCCGGAACGCCATGAGCGTGGGGATCGAGCGGATGTTTGCTGCCTGAGCTAACGCCTGCTCGGCTTCGGTGTCGACCTTGCCGAAGGTGACATCAGGATGCGCGAGGCTTGCCGCCTCATAAACGGGAGCAAATGCGCGACATGGGCCGCACCAGTCAGCCCAGAAATCAACCAGGGTGATTCCCTCGGACGTGACGGTCTTTTCAAAGTCGTCGTGAGTGAGGTCAATCGTGGGCATATGCGGATCCTTTCGTCGAGTACACCATATACCCCATGGGGTATCTTGCCGGTGAAAGCCTCTGGTGAAGATGCGATGTTGGCGAAGCGCCACTCCGGCTGATTCCGAAAATTCAATAACCTTCTCGTTTTTTTGAGGAGGTATTGTTTGTCATGCTAGATAGACAGTTTGGGGACTTGATATGGCGAGGCGAAAGCTCTCTGACACGACCCATCCCGACGCAACGCTTGAAGATTCACACTGGTTGCGTTTCGGTTCAGACCCGCAGCCACCGATGCGCCTCAAGATTCTCTACATCACTTTTGACGAGGTCGCTAAAGCAGGACCTTCGTCCTTTAATGTCTCGAGCGTGTGTGATCGACTCGGCATCACTTACCCGATGGTCAACCACTATTTCGGGGGTCGAGACGCACTCATCGCCGAGGGGGCACACATGATGTATTTGCGATACGTCGAGAACCTCTGGGCAGCAGTGCAGCGAGCGCCTCGTAATCCTAAGGACCGCCTGGCGGCATGGGTTTTGGCGGACATCAAGGAAACTCACGAGATGGGCGGCTGGGGTGCTGTCTTGAACCACCCGCTGGCCGCGAAGGACGTTTCCGATCTCATCCGCACGTCATTCGGCACTGTGATGAACCATGGGTTTGAGCTCAACCTCGCCCGTCTGGGGTCTCTGATCAAGGATCTCCGTCGCGGTGAGGTCTGTGACCCGTCGTGGGTGATTGGCGACATTCCTCGAATGGAACTCTTCATGGACCCGGAACTCCGGGCGCTGGTTCCCACGGTGTCATGGTCGACTCTTGGAGCCTCGGTCGCCAGTCAGCAGCTTCCCTCGCGCTCGATTCCTGAAATCATGCCGATGAGTAATCAACTCATCGACAACCACATTGCGGCGATGATCGAGTTTATTGAGTCGTATAAATAACTCAATTCCGTGTTGTCGTTGCTACGCACTACTAGCGTCCCTGACCAGGAATCGGGTCACGCCGACCACCGAGAGTTCCGGCCTTTCTGGTACGGTGGTGTCTTACTCGCCCTGGGTTTAGTTTGACCGGGGGTTGTCACTAACCAGTCAAGGGTGAATCAATGATTGTCGGAGTTTTCAAAGAGCCGATTTCTGGTGAAAACCGGGTTGCGGCAACACCAGAGTCGGTCAAGCAGTTAGTCGGTAAAGGCCTCAAGGTCACCGTTCAAATGGGTGCTGGCGTCCTGGCCGGTTATGCCGATGAGGATTACAAGACCGCAGGTGCGACAATCGCCCCGACGGTTGATCCCGGCAAAGTCGATGTGCTTGCGCACGTCCGGCCTCTAGCGCCGGCGACAATCAAGAAGCTCAAGAAGGGCACCCTGACGGTGGGCCTCATGTCCCCCGCTTCAGAGACGGACGCAGTCACGGCGCTCCGTGACAACAAGATCACTTCCTTTGCCCTCGAGCTAGTGCCAAGAATTTCCCGCGCCCAGTCGATGGACGCGCTGACGTCTCAGGCGTTGGTTGCTGGATATCGCTGTGTCTTGGAGGGCGCAATGCGCCTTCCTCGCTTTTTCCCTCTGTACATGACGGCTGCGGGAACTGTTCCGCCGGCGACCGTGTTAGTACTTGGCGCCGGAGTTGCAGGTCTTCAGGCCATCGCCACGGCTAAGCGCCTTGGCTCCAAGGTCATGGCCTACGACGTTCGGTCCGCTTCTGCGGACGAGGTGCGCTCGATGGGTGGAACTTTCATCGAGCTGGAACTCGACGTCGCCGCTGATGGTGCCGGCGGCTATGCCAAGGAACTTGCAGCAGATCGCGTCAAGCGTCAGCAGGAGCTTCTCACCCCCTACGTGAGCGCAGCCGATGTCATCATCACCACCGCTGCAATCCCTGGACGCCCGGCTCCCCGCCTGATCACCTCAGCAATGATGAAGGGCATGAAGCCAGGCTCGGTCATCATCGACCTTGCTGCTGAAACCGGTGGAAACGTCGAAGGTTCACAGCCTGGCAAAGATGTGTCCATCTCGGTCGGCAAGACCGGCGGAGCCATCACCTTGGTCGGGATGAAAGATGTGCCCTCGAGCATGGCCTATGACGCGTCGCGTCTCTTCGCCAAGAACATCTCCAACCTCCTCGAGTTGATGATTAAGGACAAGAAAGTCCAGCCAGATTTTGAGGATGAGGTTGTTGCGGGGGCGTGTTTGACCCACGATGGCCAGATTCGTCACGAGCCCACCGCCGAGGCTATTGCCGCCGGTGCAGCGAAGAAAGGCAAGAAGTAATGGAATCCATCGTCGTGTTGACCTACTTCGTGCTGGCGGTATTCGTCGGCTTTGAAGTTGTGTCGAAGGTGTCTAGCACCCTGCACACCCCGTTGATGTCTGGCGCCAACGCGATCCACGGCATCATTCTGGTGGGTGCCATCATCGTCGCGGGTCACGCTACGACGACAGGCATCCTGATTCTTGCCCTGCTCGCCGTACTGATGGCGACAGTGAACCTGGTGGGCGGTTTCGTTGTCACCGACCGCATGTTGGAAATGTTCTCCGGTAAGAAGAAGTCTTCGGAAGGTGGGGCATCATGAGCATGATTACTCCTGAAGTTGAAGCGCTTCTCTATCTTTTTGCGGCGGCTGCCTTCATCCTTGCTCTGAAGGGCCTGTCCTCACCTAAGTCGGCCAGACGAGGCAACCTGATTGGTGCGCTCGGTGCCCTGGTTGGTATCGTCACCGTGTTCTTGGCTGAAGAGCTGAGCAACATCGGCTGGATTCTCTTGGTGATTGGTCTGGGAACCATCCTCTCTGTTCCGGCTTCCCGCATGGTCAAGATGACCCAGATGCCCCAGCTTGTTGCGCTCTTCAATGGCGTCGGTGGTGGCGCAGCCGCCATCGTTGCTCTTCTTGAGCTCCAAGCTGCGAACACCCTCGGATTCTTGATCGCTGTCGCCTTCACAATCTTCATTGGAAGCATCTCGTTCTCCGGTTCGGTCATTACCTTCGCCAAGCTGCAAGAAATGATGACCACGAGGCCTGTGATCTTCAAGGGCCAGCAGTACGTCATGATCGTGCTCACCATCCTCTCTCTGGCCGCGGCAGTCCTGGTCGTGATGCAAGGCGACTTCGTGATGGCAACCGGCCTCATGGTGGCCGGCTTGATCATGGGCCTCTTGGTTGTCTTGCCCGTCGGCGGCGCAGATGTGCCGATTGTTATTTCTCTGCTGAACGCCATGACCGGTCTCGCTGTTGCAGCGTCTGGTCTTGTGCTCAACAACACCTTGCTGTTGGTGGGTGGAACTCTGGTGGGTGCCAGCGGAACAATCCTGACCCGCGCAATGGCGATGGCTATGGGCCGAAGTGTCACCAACATCATCTTCGGTGCCTTCAAGGGCGGGTCCACTGCGGGCTCAACTGAGATCTCCGACCGCCCCGTCAAGTCGGGATCTCCCGAGGATGTCGCGATTCTCCTGGGTTACGCGCAGCGCGTGATTGTGGTTCCTGGTTATGGCCTCGCGGTCGCCCAGGCACAACACACCATGTATGAATTGGCCAAGGCTCTCGAAGCCAAGGGCATCGAGGTGGTCTTTGGAATTCACCCCGTAGCCGGCCGTATGCCAGGACACATGAACGTTCTCCTCGCGGAGGCAAACGTTCCCTACGAGGTTCTGCAGGAAATGGACGAGGTCAACCCTCAGTTCAAGAACGCTGATGTGTGCCTGGTGGTCGGCGCAAACGACGTCGTCAACCCTGCTGCCAAGACGACACCCGGCTCACCGATTTATGGCATGCCCATCCTCAACGCTGGGGATGCCAGGCAGGTCGTCTTCCTGAAGCGTTCGATGCGCCCTGGGTTCGCCGGTATTGAGAACGAATTACTCTACGAACCCAACACCACGCTGCTCTTTGGAGACGCGAAGGATTCGTTGACCAAGGTTCTCACCTCCGTCAAGGCTCTCTGAGGCCTACGATGACGGTGTATGCAGTCACCTACCACTATGTCGCCGATGATGAGGCGATTTCCGCTCATCGACCGGCGCACCGGGCGTATTTGACAGCGCTCCTGGAAGCGGGCACTTTGTTGACCGCTGGGCCCACGGCTGGCCGGTCAACTCCTTCAGCGCTGTTAATTTTTGAAGCGGACTCCGTAGCCGATGTCGAAAAACTTCTGGACGCTGACCCGTTCTCACTCGAGGGCATCGTGACTGGTCGTGAGATTTATGAATGGAATGTCGTCCTGGGATCTGTCGGTGGGGGTAGTGGGCAGTAACGCAGCTCCGAGGCGCGCTCTGGTAACCGGTGCCAGCTCGGGCATCGGCTGGGCAACAGTCCGACTGTTGCGCTCACAGGGTTGGTCGGTTATCGGTGTTGCCAGACGCGCTGATCGCCTGGAACAACTCGCGGCTGAGACCGGGTGCGAGGTCATCGTGGGCGATGTCACCAAGGCGGAGGATGTCGAGCGCATTGCGCAGTACGTCGAGTCCACTGGCGACATCGCAGCACTTATCAACAACGCTGGACTGGCGGTGGGCAACGACGAGGTGGGCGTTGCCAGTGCCGAGGACTGGCAGTGGATGTTTGAGGTCAATGTGCTCGGCACACAGCGCATGATTAAGGCGCTTCTACCAAGCCTTAGACGACAGTGCGTCACGGGCGGTCATGCGGATATCGTGGCCATGTCCTCGACCGCAGCGTTCATTAGCTATGAGGGTGGCGGTGGGTATAACGCTGCTAAGTATGCGCTGCACGGTGCCCTAGGCGCACTCCGGTTGGAGCTGGTTGGCGAACCCATCCGCGTGGTCGAGATAGCGCCGGGGATGGTGAAGACACCGGAATTCACCCTCAAGCGCTACTCCGGCGATGAGGCGCGGACCGAGGCGCTCTATCAGGACGTCGATGGCCCCCTCACAGCAGAAGACGTCGCTGACGTGGTCGTCTATGCACTCTCACTTCCTGGTCACGTGAATTTGGATCTGATCCAGATGAAGCCTGTGGCCCAGGCCATGCAATACAAGCTCCACCGCGGACCACTGCGTCCCAAGCTTTCCTGAGCCAGCCTCCCCAAGACCCACCGGTAGGCTGGGGAGGTGATTAGGCGGCTCATCGAGATTTCTCGCCCTGTGTTGTGGGTAAACACGATTGGCACGACCGTCATTGGCATGTGGCTCTCTGGCTATCTCTGGACCTGGGAGATTCTTCCGATCCTCATCTGGGTGACCTTCCCTTTCAATCTCTTGATTTATGGCATCAACGACATTTACGACCAGGACACCGACGCGGATAACGACCGCAAGGGCGGCTATGGTGGGGCGAAAATCAAGCCCTCCGAGACTCGAATGATTGGCTGGGGCGTCATCCTCACCAACGTCCCCTTCCTGATCTACTTCGCCGTCACGCTGCCCTGGGAAGCAGTTGCCTGGATGGCGCTCTATGCGTTCTCGTTCTGGCAGTACTCGGCAACGCCCCTGCGTTTCAAGGGCCGGCCGATTCTGGACTCGGTGTCTAACGCTGATTACGCTTTCCCCC
>JBIIFP010000089.1:0-3612 GCA_044237205.1 Pontimonas sp.
TCAACGTCACTCATGTTGACCGTCCAGAACCAGCCCGGATAACCCCGCTCTGCTGAGGCAAAAGTCACCGTGGCTATTCCCTCGCTGCGAATCACCGTGGGCGGGATTCGGTACGTGTGTGCCTGGGTGATCTCGAGCAGCGCCGAGGTTGCCAGGGCAGTCAAGTCAGCGTCGGGGTGGCCCTGAAACTGAGAAGTCTTGGCGGCTGTGACCTTGGGCTTAGACATCAAACTCATCGGCGACTCTGCGCAGCAGAGCGGCAATCTTTCGGGAGTGCTCTTCATCGGGGTAGCGACCACGGCGCAGGTCACCGCCGGTGCGATCCAAGAGCTTCAGCAGGTCTTCAACAATGACGGCCATATCATCGGCGCCCTTGCGTCCCACACGGGTGGCGGGCTGTTCGAGAATGCGGACACTCAATGCCTGCGCACCGCGCTTGCCCTCGGCAACCCCGAACTCAACTTTGGCCCCGGCGCGCACAACGGCGCCTTCGGGAAGAGCAGAGGCGTGCAGAAAAACTTCCTCGCCGTCATCGGTGTGGATGAAGCCGAAGCCTTTATCTGTGTCGTAGAACTTGACCTTGCCGGTGGGCATGGTGTCGCCTTTCTCTGGGCTTCGCACAGTTGTGCCGTACCACAAGGATACCTTCTCTGGAGTCCCGATATCCTGGAGGGATGTCAGAGAGCGAAATTCCACCGCCCAGCCGTCTCGAGGGTGTCCTCGCCGCGATCATTGGCTCTGTGATCGCGCTGAGCGTCATGGCTTTTTTCGCCATCATCATCGGCACCTGGAGTGGGATGCAGAGCGCTGACTTCTCGGCTGGGCTCTGGCCAAGCGTCACTCTGATGCCGCTGTTTGGTCTGCCAATCGGTTTCATTCTCATCATTGCCCTGCTCATTGTGTCCACCAGACGTCGTCGGGGCGCGGGTGACCATGGCACTGCCGAGTAAAGAGACGCTTCGACTTATTCAGTGGTTGGCCAGCCGAAACGAAGAGCAACTGCTGGTTCTTGCTAAACGCCGCGGGCTCTCCGCCTCTCAGGTCGGAAGCCTCACGGCTGCGGCAACGCAGCTCCTCGATGATCGCGGTTTGACTCAAACGCTCGATGCGCTCTCCAGAGACGCCCTGGACGCCCTCGCTTCTCTGGCCACAGGCGCGAAACCAGAGGGCCTCGCCGAGCTCTCTGAGCTCGGCCTCGTGGACGAACGAGAAAACCCGGCACTCGCTCTGATCTCGCCCGCGCAACTCGCAAGCCTCGCGTCGCATCAAGGTAAAGACAAGCCCCCCTCCAGCACAGGCTTTCCTTCGTGGACTGAGGAGGCACTGGGAAAGCAGGCGACCGTGGTCGCCAGCGTTCTGTGTGAACTTGGCGACGTTATCGATGCACTTGCTCGCCACCCTCAGCCATCAACACGGCAGGGGCTAGTCAGCGTCACCGGACTCAAGGCTCTGGCGGAGATTCTCGGTGAGGGCTATGACATCCCCGCTCTGGTGGACATCGGTGTCGCCGCTGGCCTGCTCCACATGTCGGCAACGCATGTGTCGGCAAGCGCCAGTGCGCTCTCTTGGCGCGAGAGCACGTCCGAAGAACAGTGGAGCCACATCGCCCAGGCATGGTGGGCGGCGTTGCCGTCTTGGCTGCATCGGGTCGTAAAGGGCAATCCGGAGGCCCACTGGGACAAGGATCTCCCCGCTCTCACCAGCTTCCTCTACCCCAGGCTGCACGCAGAAGAGATCCTCGACCCAGCCAGAGCTCGGGCCAGCATGCTCGGCATCGTTGCCTCCGGTTGTCCGACGCCCTGGGGACAGGCGCTCTTCGCCAACCAGGCACTTGGCTTGGGCCACTATCTGCCCTCAGTGGTCCCTGGCGTCTATGCCACCGAGGACTTCACCCTCTTGGCACCTGGCCCCCTCTCGCTGGAACACCGGTTGATTCTTGACCGGATTGCTCACCGTGAGCTCGGTGGGTTAGTGCCCCGTTATCGCCTGACCTCGCGTTCGGTTCTCCGCGCGCTCCACGGCGGCATTGCGGCCGAGGAGATTGTTCCTCTTCTGCAGTCGGCATCACAAACGCCTTTGCCCAGCGGCATGGTGCACCTCATCACTGACACCTGCCGCCTGGCAGGAGACATTGAACTGAGCAGCACCAGAAATGGCACGACCATCACACTGACAAGGTCCGAGCTGCGCCAAGAGCTCCTTGCTGACCCAAGCCTTGGACCACTGTCCCTGCGCGAGCTCGATGATCGAACCCTCGTAACCAGGCTTCCGGTGGAGCGGGTGCACGACATTTTGTTGGGCGCCAGGCACATGGCGATGATTGCTGGCGAAGACGCAATCTATCAACCAGCCGAAGAGCGCGTTGCACTGGGAACCAGCGGGCCAGACCTCCTGGAAGACGCCGTGAGGACTCTGGCGGCATCAATCGCCAAGGCGGCAAGCCAGGGAGTGCCACCATGGCTTGGCAGTGTCCTTGAGGTGGCGATTGCTGCCAAGGTCGCACTCGAGATCGAAGTCGATATGCCCGGTGGCGCCTCGGTGAGTTTGATCATGGAACCGCGCTCACTCGCGGGGGGCAGGCTCCGCGGGGTTGAACTTAAGAACTCCATGGAGAAGACGGTCCCGATTTCTGCAATCCGCAGTGCGACGCCCTGGTCATCCCCAGCAGAGCAGTAGCAAAGAAGCCTAGACTGGCAGGCTATGAATCCCGATGGCCCGCTTATTGTCCAAAGCGACAAGACTGTTCTGCTCGAGGTGGCACACCCCGATGCAGAACAAGCCAGACACGCTTTGGCGGTTTTCGCCGAACTCGAGCGAGCACCCGAACACATCCACACGTATCGGATCACCAGGCTTGGTTTATGGAACGCCCGTGCTGCCGGTCACACCGCCGATGAGATTGCGGGAACCCTCGAGACGTTTTCTAAGTTTGCGGTTCCCCCGGCCATCGTGGACGACATCCGCGAGACCATCCGTCGTTACGGACTGATCGAAATCACCAGGGACGGTGAGGACCTGTTCCTCTCCTGCGCGGACCCCAGCATCGAGGCAGAAATTACCCGCACCGCCAAGATTGCGGAGCTGCTAGGCCCACGGGACGACCGGGGACGATTCCCTCTAGCCCCCTGGTCCCGCGGAGTCATCAAGCAAGAACTGTTGAAAAAAGGCTGGCCGGCAGCCGATCACGCCGGCTTTGCCGAGGGCACCCCCCACGACATCGGGATCGCCCCCGAAGGGTGGTCGCTTCGCGACTATCAAAAGGAGGCAATAGCGAAGTTTGTCGAGCGCGGTTCCGGAGTTATCGTGCTGCCCTGCGGCGCCGGGAAGACTTTGGTAGGAGCTGGGGTGATGGCGGAACTGGACACCTCCACGCTGATCCTGGTCACCAATACAGTCTCTGC
The DNA here is from genome assembly GCA_044237205.1 of Pontimonas sp. GTDB lineage: Bacteria > Actinomycetota > Actinomycetes > Actinomycetales > Microbacteriaceae > Pontimonas. The sequence continues at coordinate 3,402 of JBIIFP010000089.1, forward strand.
CAGGCAGTGGCGGGCTGAGCTACTGGCGAAAACCACCCTTACCGAAGATGACATTGGCGAGTACTCAGGCTCCATCAAGGAAATAAAACCCGTCACCATTGCCAGCTACAGCATCATGGCGGCCAAGCGCAAAGGTGAGTTCGCGCACCTCGGAGTAATCGACGCTCTGAACTGGGGCCTGGTGATCTATGACGAGGTGCACCTCTTGCCA
>JBIIFP010000004.1:0-39992 GCA_044237205.1 Pontimonas sp.
AGACAATCTGACGCCCCGCCCAGAACCTGCGGAGCCCGGGTGTGTGCAGGTGTTGACGATTCACGGTGCTAAAGGCTTGGAATGGGACATCGTTGTTGTCCCGCGCATTGTCGAGGACGAATTGCCGGGTTCTGGAAAGAACAAAAAAGGCTGGGTCAGTCGGGGTGAGTTGCCCTATGTCTTCCGAGGTGATCGTGGCAGCCTTCCGCACTTTGCGTGGCAGGCGGCCACAACTAGGAAAGAAGCGCTTGCGGCTTTTGGCGAGTTCAAGGAGGCGCTGGAAGACCACCAGCTCGCCGAAGAACGACGGTTGATGTATGTGGCGGTGACCAGGGCAAAACACCACCTCTTACTCAGTGGCTCTTTTTGGGCTGCGCAGCAAAATCCGCGGGGCCCCTCGGTGTTCCTGAGAGAGCTTGCAGATGCGGGACTTATTCCGGAGCTCCCTCTGGCCTCCATCCACGAGACCCCTCCCGAGCAAAAACCAGCGCAAGACCGAGTCTGGCCGGGTGATCCTTTGGGTAGCAGGCGAGCGGTGGTGGAGCGTGCTGCTGAGGCAGTGCTGGCTGCCACAGCCCACTCGGGTGCCACCCCCTCAGACCCAAGACTCCAATTGCTTCAGAGCAAACGCGAGGAGTCAGGACTCGGAGGTCTCCGATTCCCGGTTCGTATGCCTGCATCGGCCCTGGAGCGTTTGATTTCCGATCCTGAGGCCTACCGTCGCGGTTTGTTGCGCCCCATGCCCTCGAAGCCCCAGGCGGCAGCGCTGCGGGGAACACTCTTCCATCGTTTCGTCGAGCAGCGTTTCGCCGAGGTTCACCCGGGAGTTCTGTTTGACATCGACGCGGAGTGGGAGGAACTTGCGCAGTCCTCGCTCTCCATTGAGGCGTGGCGGGAGCGCTTTGAAGCATCGGAGTTTGCTGGCCTTGAACCGGTCGCGATTGAACCCGAGCTTCATGTTCCAGTCGGTGAGCACATCATCATCTGCAAGATTGATGCCGTGTTCCCCACCGAGACTGGCGTGCGGATCATCGACTGGAAGACCGGCGCTGCACCTGCGACGCCCCAGGCGCTGGCGGCCAAAAGTATTCAATTGGCAGCGTATCGACTGGCGTGGTCGCAGTGGTCCGGACTTGATGTCTCCGCCATTGAGACTGCCTTCTGGTTTGTCGAGACGGAAAGTCTTGTTGTTCCAGACTCTCTGCCAGGCGCGACCGAGCTTGAATTGCTCGTCGCAGATGCTGTTGCTCGGGTTATTGGGCCAGAGGGTGCCGAGCTTGGCTAATGGGCTGAGTGAGCGCCTGGTCTAAATCTCCGGAGACTCGGTCGTTCAAGGCGACCAGCATGTCTGTTGCGTCTTGGGTGATGGTGTCGTTTCCTAGATCCATGCCGTGGAGTAACCATTTGGCAACATCGAGTTCAGCCCAGAAGCGCGCGCGCTGCATGATGTGGCGATCAGCGTGGTTGCGAGCCGAGTGATAGGCGGTCACCGCCGTGTCAGAGAAACCCTGAGCGCTCGGGGTGCTCAGCCACGCCATGTCGAGGGCGGGGTCGCCCACGCGGAAAGTTCGCCAGCCGGTGATGCCGAGAACCCGATTGTCGCCGGCCAAGAAGCGACCAAGACCCATCCGTCCGTGAATGGCGGTGGCTTCGAATTGCCACAACGCACGGTCTTCGCACGCTGTTTCCCAACGCCGCAACAAAGACTGGGGCAACAACCCGGTTGCCGCCGTGCGGTCCACGACCCCCGCTGCTTCGCGCAGAGCGTCGAGGGCGCTGGTAACGAGACGGTGGTGGTCAATCAGGGTGGCGGTGGGGAGCTGGTGGATACTGGCCAGCGCCTGTCCCATAGCGGAGGCGAACTCGGGGGTGAGGTTCTTCGCCATCGGGCTCTGGCCGGGGAGGTAATCGCTGACACTGAGGGTTTGGCCCTGCACATCGAGCGTTCCCACGACCCTCGGAACTTGAAATGACATCCTGGAGCGAAGACCCTCGGTCAGTGCGTGGGCGGCACTGATTCGCTCTTTCACTACTGCTTCTTCGGCGTCGCTTGAGGAAAGCGACACCACAAAAGCGTTGCCGTGGACGTCGTGAACGAGGGCTGCATTGCGTTGGCCCAGTGACAACTGTTGAGCACTCACCACCTGCAAACCAGGCACAGCGCTGGTCGCCAGCGCCGATAGCATGAGGGGGGTGTGACTCATGGCTCCAGGGTAAGCGTCGGCTAGCCCAGCTAAGACCTGCCACACCGAGTGCAGTTGTGTGTTCCCCCAGAGTATTTCCCTACAGAGTGAAGAGGTGTCCCGGTGTCCTTGACTCCACGGCTGCCGCTGTCACGCTCTCGCATCGACAGAGATGCCAGCTCTCGGAAAATCCCGGGATTTGTTGATTCCATCTGGGAGCGTCCAGACACCAGGGTAGTTCTCATTTGGCAGGGCGAAGCATTACTGGCTGCGGACAACGGGGCTGCACTGGACCTGCTCCAGCCCTCTGATGTTCCAGGCACCCCGCACCGGATTTACTTGGGTCTGACCACGGAAACTGTGGGGGACATCTCCCAGGGGACCCCAATCGTTGCCGCAGTGCTCGATGACGAGGCAGCTCGGGCACTGTCGCACGATGTTGCGCGCTGGACCAGTGCTAGAACTTTGGCTCACCATCTGAACGATTTAGATGCAGGAATAGTTGTTGAAGCGCTGGCTATGGCCAACTGGCATGCCGGGCACTCCTTCTCCCCAGTCACGGGCTCGCCCGCGCTCTCCGACCAGGCCGGTTGGGTGAGAGTGGATCAGTCCAGTGGCTCGGATTTGTTCCCCCGGACTGATGCTGCCGTCATTGCGCTAGTGACTGATGCGCAGGATCGCATCGTGCTGGGTAGTAACGCGCTGTGGGAGTCCCACCGCTATTCGTTGCTCGCAGGTTTTGTGGAGCCGGGTGAATCTCTCGAGGCGGCCGTGATTCGCGAGGTGTTTGAAGAATCGGGCCTTGTGGTGACTAATCCCGTCTATGTCGGGTCCCAGCCCTGGCCATTCCCGGCATCGCTGATGGTGGGGTTCAGGGCCCAATTGGATCCCGTCGTGGCGATGGATTTGCGGCCTGATGGCACAGAAATTATTGATCTTCGCTGGTTTAGTCGCGAGGAGCTCCTGTCCTCACTGGGGTCGATCACTCTGCCCGGGAAGACCTCGATCGCCAGGGCGATGATTGAAGACTGGCTCGGGGAGACCCTGCCGGACGAGGCCTGATGTTGGACTTGCTCGAGGCCCTCGATGACCAGCAACGCGTCGTTGCAACGACGTTTGATGGCCCGGTCTGTGTGTTGGCGGGCGCTGGGACAGGCAAGACGCGATCGATCACGCACCGCATTGCCTATGGCGTGCAAACCGAGCAGTATCAACCCGACCAGATCTTGGCGTTGACCTTCACCCAGAAGGCGGCTGCCGAGATGGCGCATCGCGTTCGAGACCTCGGTATTGATGGCGTTGCCGCTCGCACGTTCCACTCGGCAGCGCTTCGCCAGCTCCAACACTTCTGGCCGATTGTGACCGGGGGATATTTGCCAGACATCATGCCAAGCAAGGCAAGCCTCTTGGCCAGGGCCCTGGAGGGTCTCAAGATCCAGGTTGACCAGGCAGTTCTTCGCGACCTTGCCGGTGACATTGAGTGGCGCAAAGTCCACGCCTATAGCCTCGAGGACTACGCCGTGCACCGGCTTGCCAAGGGCGACACAATGCCCGGCCTACTCTCGATCGAGGTACTCACGGACATCCACGAGCGATACGAGAAGCTCAAGGATGAGGCCAAGCGCATCGATTTCGAAGACGTTCTCTTGGCTGCACTCGGGATGTTGGAGAACGAAAAGCGTGTGCTCGACCAGGTTCGAGCTCAATACCGGTACTTCTTGGTTGACGAGTATCAGGATGTCTCACCCGTTCAACAGCGACTGCTCGATGTGTGGCTGGGAGACCGCGAGGACATTGTCGTCGTGGGGGATGCGAGCCAAACAATCTATTCCTTCGCCGGTGCCAGTAGTGAACACCTCCTGGAGTTCGCCTCCAGGCACCCTCGGGCAACGGTGGTCAAGCTCGAGCGGAACTATCGATCGGGCGCCCACATCGTGGCTATTGCCAACCAGGTCATGGCAGGGAAACCGGGAGCGCTCTCGCTGGAGGCGACGACCGATGACGCGATTCCCGTGGTCCGCCACCGAGCGGCCACCGATGAATCAGAGGCGACGTTCGTCGCCACCACCATTGCGGAGTTGGCGGCGAAGGGCACCAGTCTTGATGATTGCGCCATACTCATGCGCTTTGGAGCGCAATCCCTGGCGCTGGAGACAGCACTGCGCCAGCAAGGACTGAGTTTCAGGGTCCAAGGTGCCAAGGCGTTCTTCGATGAGCCTCACGTTCAGCGCGCTGTCATGGAAATTCGTGGCGCTGCTGTGGCAGGGATTGGCGGTGAACTCCAAGGGGTTGTCGACGACATCCTCTATGGCATAGGGCTCACCGATAATGAACCGGACCATCAGGGCGCGGAACGTGGTCGCTATGAAGACCTGGTGGCTCTGCGAGATTTGGCCAGGCAGGCCTCAGCGACCATGACCCTGATGGAGTTTTCGGACATGCTGGTCCGTCGCTCAGAGACTGGGGATAGCCCCAGCGTTGGAGCTGTGACACTCTCAACAGTGCACTCGGCCAAGGGCCAAGAATGGCCCGTTGTTTTCCTTGTCGGCCTGGCAGAGGGACAGTTCCCCATCTCCTATGCAAAGTCGATGAGCGCAGTGGAAGAGGAGCGGCGCCTGTTCTATGTGGGGGTGACGCGCGCGCGTGAGCGACTGGCTCTGAGTTACGCCGAAACGGGAAGAGAGCGTGGCCACACCAGAGAAGCGAGCCGTTTCCTTCGGGAAATCTCGTCGGTTTAGGACAGCCCCCGACACCCACAGCCGGGTCTAGTCTCAACCTCCCGGCGCTCGTAGTCTCGCTTCGCAGGGATGATGCGAAGTTGGTAGCGGGGTCCCGTGTGCTCCAGCATGTCGCTCGCGTGCCACGTGGCCCGGGTGATGTTCTCGGGCGTGGCGGTCGGCGCCGCCTTGCCCCACAGCTGGCTAACAATGGGTACGTGAGACCAGGGCAGCGCCTCGTCGGTGGTGAGCTCGCAGTGCAGGCACGCATCCTCACCCGGCATGATTCTCGGCCCGATCGTTATGGCCTGGTCAGTGAAGATGACGGGTGTGTGCGGTTGATCTTGCCGCAGCCACCGGGTGAACTGCTCGGGGTCTGGCACAAAGTGGGCCAGGATGAGGACCTCCCGAGTGGGGTTGTGGTGGGGTTCGCTGGCTCGGTAGGAAACTCCGGCGATGCCGATACTCGTGAGCGCTTTGCTGGCGCGATCCGCGAGTGTCCGGGGACCATCGAGCAGAATCTCTCGGGTTGGCCTGGGTAGCGACGTTGCTAGCACCGGGTGGAGTTGCCGAAGGAGATTGCTCAGGCGTTCCTCGTTCACGCCCGAGGTCTCGGCAAACATGCGAAGCCCGGACTCGGAGATTCCGCTGGTGAGGTGGTGGAGCAGAAGCAGAAGATCATCTGCGACGTCGCGAAGGATTACCCGGGGTGGGTCAAAACCAATGTGCAGCGTCTGGGGGTCTGCCCACACCACCGGGAACAGCGCGTTGATGGCAATCGATGTGGGGGACATGCCCTGATAGTGCCGAGTCTGGCGTTTCCAGGGCTGGCTTTATGCACAGGCTAAGAGGGTGGTTGCTCCTCATCGAGGAGGTCGCGCAGCGCTTGGTCCATGTCATCACCTGGACCTGAGGGCGCCAAGTGGCGTTGGGTGAATCCCTGCGGGTCATCGAGGTCCTCGGAGGTAGGGAGTTGGTCGGGATGCTCCCAGAGTGAATCGCGAGCACTGCTACCGAGTGCTTCGGTGATACCAGACCATAGAGCGCTCGCTTCCCTCAAACGACGAGGGCGCAGCTCGAGGCCCACCAGGGTGGAGAAGGCGTGCTCCGCGGGCCCACCGCTTGCCCTCCTGCGACGGATCGCTTCCTGCAGCGCGGATGATTTGGGCAGGCGTGAGGTCGCTTGTGAGGTGACGTGGTCGACCCACCCCTCAATGAGGGCTAACAACGTTTCTAAGCGCTCGAGGGCGCGGGTTTGTTCCTCGGTGCGCTCGGGAAGCAGAGCGCCGCTGGCGACCAAGTCCCGCATCGCGTTGGTGTCGGTGGGGTCGAAGTTCTCCGCCAGTTCGACAATTCTGTCGGTGTCGATGGTGATGCCGGAGGCGAAATCACGGATCGTGCTCATGATTCCGAGACGCAACCAGCGAGCGTGGCGGAAGAGTCTGGCGTGGGCAATTTCACGGACCGACAGGAAGATGTCTGCTTCTTCCACGGGGGTGTCGAGTCCCTGACCAAAGGCACGCATGTTCTGTGCGACGAGGACGGCCTGAACGTCATACTCCGATCCGCCGTGAACGAGGGGAATCCCTATGTCACCACCGCTCAAAACCTCTTCGGAAAGTTTGCCCACCACCTGCGCGAGCTGGAGCTGAAACAGCGCACGGCCGACTTTCTCCATCGCGCCGTTGGCGTCACCGAGCATTCCCTCGAGCCCTTCGGGGGCGTGGCCCTGAAGCATTTGGCCTACGGCGCGGGGGATTGCCAGTGCGACGGGCTCCGAGATGGCCTCCCACACCGGGAGGGTTTTTCTGGCCCAGTCTGCTCTGGTGGCAAGCATGGGTGGTTCACCGAGTTCTGCGATGTCTACTACTTCACCAAGCCACAGGTTCGCGACGTTGGCCGCAGTGGTGATAGCCGCGGCCGTCGCGGGATCGAGAGGCAATGAATTCTGCTGGGCCACGGAGACAGCGTGGTCGCGAGCGGCAAGCGGGGATGTCGTTCCCGTTGCGCCAAAGGCGCCGCCCAACTGGGCCATCAAGGTCTTGATTTCATCGGAGTTCACGTCGATACCAGCAGCTTTCATAAACTCCGCAGGATCGAAGCCCTGGTCGCCACTGAGGAACCGTTGGAACGCTTCGCGCAACTCATCTTCGTTACCGAAGTCCGGCAGTCCGTTAGGGGGGCTCTGATCCGACATACCTCAACGGTAGTGCTGAGTTTTTGGTCTGGGAGGGTATTTCGCTCTGGGCTGGTACACGGAATTCGCGGTTATGCTGGCGCGGTCGGTCATTGTTGAGGAGCCCCGTGACGATTTTTGAGCAGGATGACCCCACTCGGGTCATTCAGCAACGCTCTCACCGGGTGGGCTGGCTGATGCTCGGTTTCACAGTGCTCATCGCCATGGGACTCTCCCTCCTCCCCGCTCCCTACGTCATCGATCACCCGGGACCGACTTTTGACACTTTAGGGACGGTGGAGACATCCGGAGGGGACATTTCACTGATTTCTATTTCTGGCGCCCCTGTCTATGAGCCCAGTGGTGAGCTGCGCCTGACCACCGTGACGCGCTCTGGAAACCCCGAGAATCTCCCCGGCTGGGCTGACGTTGTGACCGGGTGGCTCGACCCCACACGGACGGTGATTCCGGTCGATGTTGCCTATCCGCCAGGCGTGAGCGTCGAAGCGAATCTTGAGGCCGCTCAGATCGAGATGCGCAACTCCCAGCAGGAGTCGGTGGCGGCGGCACTGGAGTATGTCGGCGTTCCCTACACGAGCCTCCTGGTCGTCGCGCAGGCGATGGAGGGTGGCCCCAGTGAGGGCGTGTTGCAGCCGGACGACGTCATTGTCCAGGCCGCGGGCCGCAGCGTGACTGACGTCAGTCAACTGAGACAAATCATCGCTGACGCGGGTGCCACTAAGGCGTTAGAGCTGCTGGTTCAGCGCGACGGACGTCTGGAGACCATTGAAGTGGTTCCGAGGCTCTCCGAGGGGCAACCCCGCGTTCCGATGATTGGCATCCTGGTCTCTGGCCGCTATGAATTTCCCATTGAGGTCGATATTGCTCTGGAGAACGTCGGTGGGCCGAGTGCTGGACTCATATTTGCTCTCGGCATTGTCGAGATGCTCTCCGAAGAGGACCTGACCTCCGGCACCATCATCGCCGGGACCGGAACCATCACTGCTGGCGGTGAAGTGGGGAGCATCGGCGGTATTCGGCACAAAATGCTGGGCGCGCGGAGCGATGGCGCGAGCCTCTTTTTGGCACCGGCAAGCAACTGCGCCGACATCGTCGGGCACATCCCCGAGGGGCTGGTCGTTGTTCCCGTGGCAACCCTCACCGACGCTGTTGACGCACTGCGACTCTTTGCCGCCGGAGAGCCCACCCCTTCCTGTCCTGTCCGCTCCGGATAGCCCCAGAGATTCTTTGTAGACTGAAGCCCACCCCAACCAAGGAGATACCCCCTCGTGTCACAAGCAACAGAGCAGTTACTAGGCCGCGGTCGAACCCCCCTCGTCATTACCCTCATCGCTTTGGGTGCCGTCGTCGCTGGGTTCTTCTTCTTCGCAACCCTCTACACCGAGGTGTTGTGGTTTGACCAGCTCGGTTTCCTTCAGGTCTTGTTCACCTCCTGGGGCGGCACGGCGATCATGTTCGTGCTCGGATTCCTCGGCATGTTCCTGCCCGTGTGGCTCAGCATTAACATTGCGTACCGGTTCCGCCCCGTCTACGCCAAGCTCTCCAATGAGCTGGACCGCTATCGCCAGATGATCGACCCGCTGCGCCGCCTGGCAATGATTGGTGTTCCCGCGCTACTGGGTGTGTTCTCGGGTCTCTCCACCTCCAGCACGTGGCCGCAGTTCCTGCTGTGGATGAACCGCTCGGATTTTGGCACCGTTGACCCTGAGTTCGGTCTCGATGTGAGCTTCTATGTCTTTGAGCTTCCGGTCTTCACTTCGGTCGTGGCCTTCGTGTCGACGGTGTTGTTCCTCTCTGCGTTGACTGGTGCTGCGACCGCTCTGCTCTACGGGGGAGTGTCCATCAACGGCCGAGAGGTTCGTGTCTCCCGCACCATGCGTATTCAGCTTGGCCTGATTGGTCTGCTCTATTTCATGGTCCAGGCCCTCGACCTCTGGCTCCAGCAGTACACGGCACTGGTGAGCCCCAGCGGCGGCTTCCTAGCCTTTGGTGCAGGCTACTCAGAGGTGAACGCGACGATTCCGGCCCGTGCGATTATGGCCGGCATAGCTGTTCTGGTAGCAATCTTGTTCCTCGCCACGGCCATTATCGGCCGGTGGCGCTTAGCCATCGTCGGTACTGCCCTCTACATCGTCTCGGGTTTGGTATTGGGGCTTGGTTATCCCAGCATCGTCCAGCGATTCCAGGTTGACCCGAGTGCTAGGACCCTGGAGGCCGAGTACATCGAGCGCAACATTGAAGCGACCAGAGACGCCTATGGCGTCTCTGACATCGTGGAGGTGGCCTATGAGGCTTCTACCGACACCAGCGCGGGGGCGCTTGGCTCCGACGCTGAAACAACGGCCAACATCCGCATCATTGACCCAGCCCTGGTGACCGATGCTTTCGCCCAGCTTCAGCAGTTCCGCCAGTACTACCAGTTCCCGCCCTTCTTGGACGTTGGGCGATACGAGGTGGACGGCGAGAGCCAGGACATCGTCATTGCTGCGCGAGAAATCAACCTTGGCGGGCTCAACACTCAAAGTTGGTACAACAACACGATTGTCTACACCCACGGCTACGGTATGGTCGCCGCATACGGTAACCAGCGCACGCCGGATGGCCAACCGAAGTTCATCGAGCAGGGCATTCCTGTCTCTGAGTCGCTCGGTGAATATGAGCCTCGCATTTACTTCGGTGAGAACTCACCTGCCTACTCGATCGTCGGTGGACCCGAGGATGGACCAGCACTCGAGCTCGACTTCCCCTCCGGTGGTGAGGGTAACGAGAACAACGCGACCTACACCTTCACGGGTGAGGGTGGACCGATCCTTGATTCGTTCTTCAGGCAGTTGCTCTACGCGATGAAGTTCCAGTCTGAGCAAATCATCCTCTCTGATGCCATCACACCGGAGTCGCAGGTTCTCTACGATCGCAACCCGGCACTGCGCGTGTCCAAGGTCGCACCGTATCTGACCTTGGATAACGACCCCTACCCCGCCATCGTGGATGGCCGTGTGGTCTGGATTATTGATGGCTACACCACGAGCCGCGAGTATCCGTACTCCACGCCAATCGAGGTGTCGACCGCGATTGCCGACACCTATCGTCCAGCCCCTCAGATTGCCTTTGACACCGTGAACTACATGCGCAACTCTGTGAAAGCAACGGTGGATGCATACTCGGGCGAGGTCACTCTTTACGCCTGGGACACCGAAGACCCTCTGCTTCGCGCGTGGTCCGAGATCTATCCCTCGACGATTGAGCCTGCATCAGAAATGTCCGAGGGCCTGCTTACTCACGTGCGCTACCCCTCTGACCTGTTCAAGGTTCAGCGCAGCATCCTCGGCGCGTACCACGTGACTGATGCTGGAACTTTCTACTCCGCGGAGGACGAGTGGGTCACACCTAATGACCCGGTATCCAACCCTGCAGCCCCACGTTTGCAGCCTGCCTACTACCTGACCATGGAGATTCCAGGCAGCGATGCGCCTGCGTTCTCGCTGTATTCGACCTTCATCCCTCGAGCAACCGGCGAGGCGTCTCGTAACGTGCTCTATGGCTACCTGGCTGCAAATGCCGACTATGGCCCCGATTATGGCAAGTTGACGCTGTTGCGTTTGCCGAAGCAAACCACCGTTCCTGGCCCCGGTCAGGTGCAGGCTCAGTTTGACTCGGATGCCAACGTTGGTCAGCAGTTGAACCTGCTGCGCCAGGGCCAGACCGAGGTTATCTCTGGAAACCTGCTGACGCTGCCTGTGGGTGGCGGTCTGCTCTATGTCCAGCCGGTCTATGTTCGCTCGACTGGTGACACGTCCTATCCGCTACTGCGAAAGATCCTAGTCTCCTTCGGTGAAAAGATTGCTTTCGAAGACACCCTCGATGAGGCGCTCGATGCCCTCTTCGGCGGTGACTCCGGCGCTGAGGCTGGTGACGCTGATGGCGCATCCGCTCCTGAGGGCGAGACTACTGAGGGCCAGGCAACCGATGAGCCCGGAGCAGTCGCTCCTACCCCTGCTCCTGAGCAGGGCGACACCGGAACTGGCGTGGTCATATCGACCGAGTTGCAGTTGGCTCTGGCCGATGCCAGAGCAGCTCTACTCGAGCGTGAAACTGCATACCGCGCCAACGACCTCGTTGCCGCTGCTGAAGCCGATCGTCGTCTCACGGACGCTCTGAACCGGGCGCTCGTTCTCAGTAACCAGTAGAAACTGCCACCCCGCGGCGTGTTAGGCTGGGGTCTTCGACGCGGGGTGGAGCAGTTCGGTAGCTCGCTGGGCTCATAACCCAGAGGTCGTAGGTTCAAATCCTGCCCCCGCAACCAGAATCAGAACCCCTCGTTTGCGCGAGGGGTTCTGTGTTTTCTCGGGGTAGTGGTCCACCGCCCTAGTCTTAGGGCATGAGTAAAGGGCTCCTGAACGTTGCACTGGCGCAGTATGCGCCGCTGGCCTCGCGTGCTGGGAATCTGACTGCCCTCTCTGACATTGTGGCTGGTGCCGCGTCCCAGGGAGCACAGATTGTCGTCGCTCCTGAATACTCTCAAGCCTTCCTTCCTGGCCAGCACGAAGAGTGGGCCAACCTCGCTGAGCCCCTCGACGGGGAGTTCGTGACGGGGCTTGCCCAGATTTCTGCTCGGCACGATGACGTTGTCATTGTGGCGGGCATGTTGGTGAGGGGAGACGGATCGCTCCCTACCAACACCATCGTGGCCGTTGGGCCACGGGGTGTTGTTGCCGAGGCCGACAAGATCCACCTCTATGACGCCTTTGGGGCAAGTGAGTCGACTTTTGTGGCTCCGGGAAGTATTGCTGCGCCTCATTTACTGGATATAGGCGGCCACCGGCTGGGGTTCTTGGCCTGTTATGACCTGAGGTTTCCCGAGGTCACCAGAAGGCTTGTTGACGCGGGGGCAACCGCCGTGGTTGCGCCAGCGCAGTGGGTGCCGGGAGACCACAAGGTGAGCCACTGGCAGGCGCTGTTGAAGGCTCGTGCCATTGAATCCCAGAGCTATGTGCTGGCCGCTGGCCAGCCAGCACCCCACGGCATCGGCCACAGCACGGTGATTGACCCGTGGGGTGTGGTTCTTGGCGAACTGGGCCCTGATGCTGGTGTTCTGCACGCTCAGCTGGACGCTTCTGTTGTCGCTTCGGTGCGAGAGATTAACCCCGTGGGACGGGCGCGGCGTTTCGACGTCAGCCCGAAGCCCTAGGCAGGGCCTGTGGAGAACGTGCGCGCCAGCGACGCGCCCTTTCCTACACTGCCCGTATGCCACGACTCACGACACACCCGTTTCTCTTTCTAGCCCTCGTCATCGCCCTCACCGGGTGCACGCCCACTCCGGACCCCTCGGAAGTGGTTGAGCTGAGTGTTCCCCCTATGCCCGTGGTGGCTCACCTGCCATCAGATGATCTCTTCGAGGGAGCTGCCCTCGGAGCGACAAAGGCCGTTGAGGCCTATCTTGAGCGTTCAGACCTGATCAGTAGCGAGGGCGGTGTCTCTCCCGAGCGCATGGCGTCGCTCGTGACAGCCGAGTGGTATCCGAAGGAAGAAGAGGGCTTCTCCCGTTTCACGATGGCCCGGGAGCGCACGCTCGGGCGGACCACCGTGGATGGGCTCCAGGTTCAGCTTGCCCGGGAGGTTCCCGGTGATGGTCTAGACATCGGGGTCATCGCCTGCGTCGATGCGACAAGGGTTCTGGTTCTGGGGCTCGAGGACGCTGATCCGCCGCCGGAGGTCCTGGAATGGCAAGGCGAGTGGGAGTCTTTTGATGGCACCGACGAGGAGTGGGACGTCATCGAGGGATTCTGGGCCACTGCGAGCGCCCGGTGGGGGCAGCGAGACGCGGTCGTTTTTTGGCTCGTAGGGGAGAGTTCTGAGGAACTCCTCGTGGACCACACCGAGCAGTGGTGGGGGATTAGCCGATGCTAGCCAGCGGGGCGCTGGCCCTCCTGCTGGCGCTTGGCGGGGTAGGAACGGGAACCGCTGTGCGGTTCGAAGCGTGTTCTCAAGCCTCAAGGACAGGTGGCACTTGTGTGGACATCTCCAGTTCGGTGAGCGCCAGTGGTGTCACTCTCGGTGCGACTGTGACTAGCCCGGGGTCACCTGGCTCTTCGGTGCGCACCCCTGCCACGTCGGTGTTTTCCTCCCCCCGCATTCCGAGGCCTCCGAGAAACCCAGTGCTCGGGTCCCGGCAGTGTTCGATCATTTTGGCTGGCCTGTGTCGGGGCCAGTCAGCGCCGAAGAACCCGCCGCCTCCGGCTTTACGGGTACAGCGCGCGCCTATTCCGCCGACGAGCGTGAGTGACCTGGCGGCATTCCAACCGCTGCCGCCTGGGATTGTGATTGAGCCTGGTTCCTGGAGCCTCCCTCGCGTCCCGACGAACATCTTCAGCAGCGCGGCTACACAAAGCCAGTCTGGAACTTTGCTGGGCTGGCCCATTGAAGTTCGCTTTAGTCCGCAAGGCTTCCGGTGGTCCTACGGTGATGGCACCAGAGCGACCCGGTCGCAGTCTGGGTCTAGTTGGGGCTCACACCAGTTCGCTGCGACCGCAACGTCTCATGTGTTCAGGGCGCCCGGCACCTACACCGTCACACTTCAGGTCGACTACGCGGTGTCGTACCGATTCAACCAGGGTGGCTTTGTGCCCTTGGCTGGCACAGTAACTCGCGCGGGCGCGCCCGCCACCCTCCAAATTCTTCGTGTGGATTCAGTCCTCGTCGACGAAGGTTGTTCTCCTGGTGCGCTTGTCCAGGGGCGCTGCGAGTAAATCTCCAGGTATCGTTAGTGGGCCTAAGCCTTTGTCCAGCTTCTAGGAGGACACTTATGGCTGTCGAAAGGATTCCCTGGAGTGAGCGCAGCCAAGAAAAACGCAAGACCTTCGCCTGAGCCCTCCAGCGAAGCGACCCCAGAAGCAGCGCCTAGTGAGGACGTCGAACTCCTGGCGCCTCTGGCAGAGCGACCGGTGTCTCCGTTTGATTCTGCGGTCTATACGGGAATTGCTGACAGCGTTTCTCGCGCGCGTGGGCAGCACCTCGAAGAGGACAAGCGGCGCGCCCGCACGCTCGGGGTTTTTGTCACTGTCGCCCTGATTGTCGGGGGCCTGCTGGGTGGGACAGCAGGCGGTGCTTTCGCGATTTGGAATCTCTCGGCCCGAGGCCTGGTCACCCCGGGTGTTTCTTCCCCGGCAACGATTACTGTCAACTCGCCATTGGATGCCAGTGAGATCACCGCTGTTGCGGCGTCAGCGCTTCCTTCAGTCGTCACGATTGAGGTCGCCGGGTCCACAGGTGGCGGCAGCGGCTCCGGCGTGATTATCAGTGCTGACGGTCACGTGATGACGAATGCCCACGTAGTGACTCTCGGGGCCGAGGAGCCAGCGATTCGGATCACACTCTCTGATGGTCGGCTATTTTCGGCCACCGTGGTTGGCCGCGATGTTCTCTCCGACATCGCGGTGCTGAAGATTGATTCCCCTGGGCCGTTCCCGGTGATTGCTCTTGGCGACTCTGACGCGCTGAATGTGGGCGACGAGGCGATTGCGATTGGCGCTCCTTTGGGATTGCCGGGGACAGTGACCAGTGGAATTGTGTCGGCCATCAACCGCAGCATTACCGTCGGTGCCGCGCAGGGGCCGGATGAAGAGGGCGGCCAATTCGACTTTGATATCCCCGGCGGCAGCCTGGTCCCAGGCCAGACCATTTCTATCCCGGTGATTCAGACTGATGCCTCCATTAATCCTGGTAACTCGGGTGGTGCGCTCTTGGACCGCGCAGGAAAACTGATTGGCGTGAACGTGGCGATTGCCTCCACGGGTGGCCAAAGTGCCGGCAGTATCGGACTCGGGTTTGCTATTCCGGTGAACTTTGCCGCTCGCGTCGCGTCGGAGCTGATTAGTTCAGGCACTGCAAGCCACGGTTTGTTGGGCGCCTTGGTCACGGATGCGCAGTCCGTCGCCTCTTCCACGGTGACTGGTGCATACATCGACAGTGTGAGCCCAGAGGGCGCTGCGGCGAAGAGTGGTCTGCGCGCGGGAGATATTGTGACGCGATTCAACGGAATTCCGATTACGAACCGAGTGGATCTGACCGCGCAGGTTCGGACATTGCCGGGAGAGTCAACCTCGACACTGACGTATGTTCGTGGCGGCAACTCCTACACCGTCGAGGTCACCCTCGACGAGTACGAGTAATCACTCGTCGCGGAGTTTTTCGTAAATCTCTTTACACGTCGGGCACACGGGAAACTTTTCGGGGTCGCGTCCGGGCGTCCACACTTTCCCACAGAGCGCGATCACGGGTTTGCCGCTGAGAGCGCTGGCAAGAATTTTGTCCTTCTTCACGTAGTGCGAGTAGCGGTCGTGGTCGCCCTCGTCGACCTTTTCACTGCGCAGGAGTTCTTCGAGTTCGCGATCCAACACATCGGTTCCGCCGGTGGGCTCATTCTCTGCCATAAGACTCATGCTAAATCAGTCGGCAACGAATGTGGTGGGAATCACGGGGTCGCCCGGCTGCAGCGAGAAAGCCTCTGGCGGTAATTCTGCGCTTGCGCGGGCGTGGTGCTCTCGCGCAGCCAGAACTAGACCCTCCGGAGTTGCTGGCCCTGCGGGTTCGCCTTCCGTAATCAAGGGCACTATGAGTTCTCGTGAATCGGTGTGAGCGTGTGGAGAGGAACCAATCACCACCAGTTCTTCGTTGGCCTGACCTCCGGCGAGTTTCCTAAACGCAGTCTTTCGGCCACCAGGGTTGGACTTGTGGGAGCTCTTCTTAGCGACCGAGACCCACTCGCCAGAGTCTGATGTTCTGGCGACAAGCTTGTACACCAAGCCGACAGCGGGGGCTCCGGAGCCGGTGACCACAGATGTCCCCACGCCAAAGACGTCAACCGGGGCGCCGCGCAAACCGGCGATGGTGTGCTCGTTCAGATCGTTGGTGACCACGATTTTTGTGTCGGTGGCGCCCAAAGAATCCAGCTGCGCTCTCACTTGGCTCACCACGACTGGCAGATCGCCCGAGTCAATTCGCACTCCGCCAAGCTGGGGTCCGGCGGCAGCAATAGCTGCCCGGACGCCCTGCTCGATGTTGTAGGTGTCGATGAGCAGAGTGGTGGAGGCTCCCATCGCAGCGATTTGGGCCCCGAATGCTTCCTCTTCGCTGTCGTGAACAAGCGTGAACGAGTGGGCTGCGGTGCCACGAGTGGGGATCCCGTAGGCGCGGCCCGCTTCGAGGTTGCTGGTCGCGTGAAACCCAGCGATATAGGCGGCTCTCGCAGCCGCAACGGCGCTGTGTTCATTCGCTCGCCTGGAGCCCATCTCGATCAGTGTGCGGGATTCCGCCGCGTGGACCATGCGGCTGGCTGCACTGGCGACCGCACTGTCGTAGTTCACGACGCTGAGGATCAAGGTTTCCAACAGCACACACTCGGCAAAAGTTCCCTCCACCACCATCAAGGGGGAGCCTGGGAAATAGATTTCACCCTCGTGGTACCCGCGAATTGTGCCGCTAAAGCGATAGGTGGAGAGCCACTCCAGAGTGTCCTTGCCAACAATCGAGTGGTCCGAGAGAAACGCGAGCTCGGCTGGGCTGAACCGGAATTGTGCGATGGCCTCCAACAAACGTCCAGAACCTGCGAAAACACCGTAACGCCTGCCACTGGGCAGCTGCCTGCCAAAAACTTCGAAGACGGCTTGGCGGTTGGCGCGACCAGAAGCCATGGCCGCATCGACCATGGTTAGTTCGTAGTGATCGGTGAAAAGCGCCGTAGACACGGCATCAGCCTACTTGGTGGCCGTGTGTCTACACTTGCCCGCATGGTCTCATCCCCGCTGAGGGTGCTCTTTGCCGATCAACTGGGCCCCCATTTTGACGATGGTGGCCCAGTGGTCATTGCTGAGGTTCTCGGCCCGCTGCGTAGGCGCAGATATCACCGCCAAAAAGCGCATCTAATTCTCTCAGCGCTTCGCCACCGCGTTGCCGAGCTCGGCGACCGGGTCCAGCATCGCAGCGGGGAGAGCTATCTCGAGGTCCTCGGGGGAGAGGACCTCGAGATCATCAACCCCACGTCCTATGGACTTCGACGTTTGGTCGCGAAGCTCCAGACCAACGCCTCCGTGAGCGTTTTGCCGGCTCGCGGGTTTGTGACCTCGGAAGAGGATTTTCGTTCGTGGGCGCAGACCGCCAAGGGCGGTCGACTGCTGATGGATAACTTTTATCGCTCCAGACGAGAGGCGCTCGGAATTCTGATGGCTGAGGATTCGAAGGGCGCCTGGGTTCCAGAAGGCGGGCGATTCAATTTTGATCATGACAACCGCCAGCCTCCGCCCAAGGGTGTTGAGAGCCTGGGAGTCGAACCGCCCTGGTATCCGGAAGAAGACGACATTGACCTGGAGGTTCGGGATTACCTCGACGCCCTTGAAGCGGCGGGCGAGGTCTCCTTCATCGGTAGCGATGGGCCCAGGCTTTTTCCCGCCACGAGGGCAGAGGCGCTCGAGGCGATGAACCACTTTATGGAGCACCGCTTAGATACGTTTGGGCCGACCGAGGACGCCGCCATGGCGGGGGACTGGGCAATGTCGCACTCGCTATTGAGCCCTGCGATGAACCTGGGTTTGCTCGACCCCACCGAAGTCATCGAAGCCGCCGAGGCAAAGTACCACGAGGGCGTTGCGAGCCTCGCCAGCGTCGAGGGCTTCATTCGCCAAATTCTGGGATGGCGGGACTGGGTCTGGCACCTGTATTGGCATGCGGGCGAAGGCTTCGTGGACCGGAATTACTTTGACCACGCGAATCCGCTGCCGGATTTCTTTGCAGAGCTCGATGCCAGCGCAGTGCAGTCGCGGTGCCTGTCGCATGTCTTGGAAGAGGTCGCAACGCGGGGTTGGACTCACCACATCAACCGTTTGATGGTGCTGGGCAGTTCGGCACTCCAGCGCGGGATTGAACCGAGGGCTCTCAATGACTGGTTTGTAGACGCGTTCGTCGATGGGACGCCGTGGGTAATGCCCGCCAACGTGATCGGAATGTCCCAATATGCCGATGGCGGCATGGTCGCAACGAAGCCCTACACATCTGGGGGCTCTTACCTCTCCACCATGACCAACTACTGTTCGGGGTGCCCGTTTAGCCCCACTCAGCGTCTAGGCGACAAGGCCTGTCCGATGACGGGGGGTTACTGGGCTTTCCTTCATCGAACTTCTGGGTTGCTTGCCTCAAACCATCGCATGGCCAAGACCCTCGGTGGAATGCGGCGGCTATCGGACCTTCCT
Organism: Pontimonas sp.; assembly: GCA_044237205.1. Lineage (GTDB taxonomy): Bacteria > Actinomycetota > Actinomycetes > Actinomycetales > Microbacteriaceae > Pontimonas. Next base: position 18,338 of record JBIIFP010000004.1, read on the forward strand.
GAGGTCGTTGCGCAGGAGACACAGCGCACGAGTTGGTAACGGGGCTCGCCCCGAGCCCTCCTCTAAGATGAGGGGTACTTCTGATGTTCCAGGAAGGCCTAAGCGCGGACGGAGGTGGCATCGGGGATGGTGTTTGACCCTTCCGTCTACACCGAGTTTCGCTACCTCGATGTCCGCATCGACGCCACCGCATTCACCTGCGAATTCGACTATGAGCTAGTCGGAGCGGGTGCGCGCGAATCCTTCACGGAACGCCTCACCCTCACACCCGTTAGATCCAGTGACGATGTTGACTGGCCCCGGGTTCGCGGCGTTGCCGTTTTGCTCGGTGCAGTCATGGGCCTCAGCTACTACAAGGCGGCAGCGCCCGGCACCTACGCGATTGCAGTGGAGGGCATGACGCAGGCCGGTGCTGAATATCTGGGACAAGTCATTCGCCATGGGATGGCAGAGTTCGCCTATCGCAATGAGCTGCCAGGCCTGTTGGAACCAGAAATTGTTCTCGAAAAAGGCGCCAGTGAGCCCTGGAGTGCCGAGAGTCACGTGACCCCAACCGGAGACCCCCTCGTTCCTATTGGCGGGGGCAAAGACTCGGTGGTTACCGTGGAGCTGTTGGCCGCCGCCAGAATGCACCCCGTGCAATTCGCGGTAAATCCCAACAAAATCATGTACCGGGTCGCGCGCATCAAAGGTCATCCGCTGATTTCTGCCAGTAGAACACTCGACCCGGCGATCCTCGAGATCAATTCCTTGGGTGGTCTCAACGGGCATGTTCCCGTCACCGCCATCAATTCTCTGATTTCTATTCTCCAGGCACGCCTGGTGGGCTTCGGTCCTGTCGTGATGTCCTTGGAAGCCTCGGCCTCAGAACCAACCCTCTGGTGGGAGGGGCAGCCGGTCAATCACCAGTGGTCGAAATCGGAAGACGCCGAAGCCCTGCTTCAAGATGTGTTGGGGCCGCAGGCCGGGTTGTCGGCCGGGTCCTACTTCTCCCTTCTTCGCCCCTACAGCGAGCTCCAGATTGCCCGCCACTTTGCTGCGCTGACCGAATATCACCCCGTCATCACGAGCTGCAACCGCGCATTCCGGCTCGGCGTTGATGATGGTCGCTGGTGTGGGGACTGCGACAAGTGCCGTTTCATCTTCTTGCTGCTCAGTCCCTTTATGCCAGCCACCGTGTTGACCAGGATGTTCGCTGACAATCTCTTGGACAACCCCAAGCATCTCGAGGGCTACCGCGCTCTGCTAGGGCTTCACGAGCACCGACCTTTCGAGTGTGTGGGTGAGCAGGCCGAGTCGATGGTCGCATTGACCTGGGTTACTCACCAGTCGGAGTGGCGCAATGCGGCGGTGGTGCGGAGCCTTCGCGAGGAAATCCCGGAGTTAGAAAACGCGCACCCGGATTTGGAGCACCAGGTATTGGGCCACCGAGACTCCCGTACGCAGCTTCCCGGCCCCTACAGCTCATTGGGGCAGGTTCTTGCCTGAGCAAGCACCGGGGCTTGCTAGCCTCCACGGCCGCACGGTTCTCATTGTGGGTGTCGGGAGGGAGGGTCGCGCACTCGCCGACCGTTTACTCCGAGATGGCAACGCGAGCAGTCTGCTCGCCCTCGACGGGCAAGAGGGCGACGCCGCCACACAGTGGCGCAAGGATTACGGCGATCGCATTCCCCTGGTGGTGATTGATCCCGCCCTGGAGCTGATTCCCCCATCTCTGCGCGAAGCCGACATTGCGCTGCTCTCCCCTGGAATCCCGAAGACCGGAGCGCTATATCAGGCTGTTGCGGCGCTGGGAATCCCGCTTAGCTCAGGAACCGCTCTGTTTCTTGCCGACCATGCTCACACGATGGTCGGTGTTACCGGATCAAAAGGTAAATCGACGACCTCCACCCTGATTCACCACCTGCTGGTGGGCTCAGGGGTCGATGCAGCGCTTGCCGGGAACATGGGAATCCCCGTTCAGGGAATCGACCCGCGTGAGCTTCAGGTCGTGGAGCTCTCCAGCTATCAGTGCTCGCGCCTGGAAACCTCGCCGTCGGTTGTGGTGCTGACCGCACTCTTTCCTGAGCACCTGGACTGGCATGGCTCAGAGCAGGTGTATTACGACGACAAACTTGCTCTCGTTGCCGGTGACCCGGACCACGTGATTGCCAACGGTGATGACGTGATTCTGAAACACGAACTGCGCAAGCGCTACCCAGACGTGGCCGTGACCTGGGTGGGGCAGGGCGAAGACTGGCATCTGGAAGCAGATGGCACTGGAGGGCATTGGCTGCACCACGGGACCACTCGCATCGCCCACAGTTCTTCGTTGAGCCTGCGCGGTGACCACAACCTGCGCAATGCACTGATGGCGATTGCTGGGGCGTCCGCCATGGGGAAGCTGGATCTCGGGGCAATCCCCGCGCTTCTCGAGAGTTTCCCACCGCTTGCCCACCGGCTGGAGCCAATTGCTGATCCTTCCGGGATTGTTTTTGTCAATGATTCACTGGCCACTAACCCGCAAGCAGCCAAGGCTGCGCTTGAGGCATTCCCCCCCGATCAGGTCATCATCCTGATGGGAGGCCACGATCGCGGTGTTGATTACTCACCGCTCGTGTCCCACATCGCTTCTCATCCACCGAAGGGCGTGATTGGTTTGCCAGGCAATGGGCAGAAACTGGTGGACTTGTGCACGACAGCGCTCTCAGCCGCGCAGCAACTGGAGAATACTCAGTTGGCGGTGGCGACGAGCATGGAGCAGGCTGTGGTGACGGCCAGGTTGTGGGCTAGCCCTGGTGATTATGTGGTGCTCTCGCCGGGTGCTCCGAGCTTTGGTTACTACCGTGACTATGAAGAACGCGCCAAAGATTTTGTGACGTGGATTACTACGACAAAGGAGACAGGCCGATGACCCGATCAGATGGACGCGGAGCGGGGGAGCTCAGACCAATCTCCATCGAGCGCGGCTGGAGTGCCCAAGCGGAGGGCAGCGCGCTCATTAGCTGTGGTAATACCAAAGTGCTCTGCACGGCATCCTTCACCCCTGGGGTTCCTCGCTGGCTTGCCGGCAAAGGAACCGGGTGGGTGAGCGCAGAGTACGGCATGCTTCCTCGCTCCACCAACGATCGGATGGACCGAGAGTCGGTGAAAGGAAAGCTTGGTGGCCGCACCCACGAGATTTCGAGGCTGATTGGGCGAAGCCTTCGCGGCGTTGTGGATTTCAGCGCTCTGGGGGAAAACACTATTCTGCTCGACTGCGACGTGCTGCAAGCCGATGGCGGAACGCGGACAGCATCCATCACCGGCGCCTATGTCGCTCTGGTCGATGCTCTCTCGTGGGCGAGCGCCCAGGGTCATATCGCGAAAGGTACTCAGGTAGTTCGCGACTCGGTCGCAGCAATCAGCGTGGGAATAGTGGACGGGGAGCCGCTCCTGGATCTCAACTACGTCGAGGACGTCGCCGCCGATACTGACATGAATGTTGTGGTCACCGGGCGCGGTTCGTTTGTTGAAGTGCAGGGCACCGCTGAGGGCACACCCTTTGATCGCCAGGAACTTGATCGGCTACTGGACTTAGCGCTTCAGGGCACGACAGAGCTTGCGGCCCTCCAGCGCCAGGCTCTCGGCCAGTCCTAGAAACCCATGGACATCGTTGTTGGCACCAGAAATGCCCACAAAATCCTTGAACTCCAGAGGATTTTGGGGCCGCTGGTGCCAGGGCTCACACTTGTCCCTGCGCCTGGGCCCTCGCCAGTTGAGGACGGCGAGACCTTTAGTGCGAACGCGCTGATCAAAGCCCGGGCCGCCTTTGCCGAGTCGGGGTTGCCCTCCATCGCCGATGACTCAGGGATCGTGGTCGATGCCCTGGACGGAGCGCCAGGGATTCACTCTGCGAGGTATTCCGGGAGCGGCATTGATGGGGAGAACACTGCCCTTGTGCTCTCTCAGATGACCGGTGTTGCCCATCGTCGCGCCCGATTCGTGTGTGCTGCTGCACTGGTTCACTCGGGCGGCGAGGTGGTGCTGGAGCGCTCGTGGGAGGGCTCTCTTGCACAGGAGCCCTCTGGCTCAGGTGGGTTTGGGTATGACCCGATTTTTGTGCCGGAAGGCGGCTCGCGAACCTCTAGCGAACTGCGCGATGAAGACAAAGACGCCCTGTCGCATCGGGGGCAGGCCTTTCGGGCGCTCGCGGAGCACCTGGTGGCCCTGGGCTAGAACTTTCGGACTCGAGATACGGCGCTAGAGCCGCTATGCTGGGGGAAGCAGGGCGCTCTGGTGCCCTGACTTCGCGTGTCGAACTTAGCGTCACACCCGTCGGTCTCACCTGATTCCTTGCCCGCTTCTGCGGCGGGGAGTTGTGTGAGTGCGGTGGTGACCTCGGCACCAGGCTCACGCCGTCGGCGTGGGGTTCAACCGAAAACAACAAAAGGAGTGCAGCAATGGCTGCCGTAACCATTAGACAACTGCTCGACAGCGGTGTCCACTTTGGACACCAGACCCGCCGGTGGAACCCGAAAGTCAAGCGCTTTATCCTCACGGAGCGCAGCGGAATCCACATCATCGATCTTCAGCAGTCGCTGGCGTATATCGACACGGCCTATGACTTCATCAGGGAGACTGTTGCCCACGGTGGCACCGTCTTGTTTGTGGGAACCAAGAAGCAGGCGCAGGAATCTGTTGCCGAGCAGGCGACCCGCGTTGGACAGCCCTACGTGAACGAGCGCTGGCTGGGTGGTCTTCTGACCAACTTCCAGACTGTGTCCAAGCGTCTGGGACGCATGAAAGAACTCGAAGAAATCGACTACGAGGACACCACTCAGGGTTTCACCAAGAAGGAGCTCCTGCTCAAGAAGCGCGAGCTCACCAAGCTGCAGAAGTCACTAGGTGGAATCCGCAATCTTCCCAAGGCGCCAAGCGCTCTCTGGGTTGTTGACCCACTGCGCGAGCACCTCGCTATCGACGAAGCCAAGAAGCTCGGTATTCCGGTAGTCGGAATCTTGGACTCCAACGCCGACCCCGATGACTTCCAGTATCCGATTCCTGGTAACGATGACGCGATTCGCTCGGTGGCCTTGCTCACCAAGATCATCGCCGACGCTGTTGCTGAAGGTCTTATCGAGCGCCACCAGAAGCCTGCTGCTGAGGGCAACGTTTCCGCTGTGGAGCCTCTGGCTGAATGGGAGCGCGAGCTCCTCGAGCAACCCGCTGAGGGTGCCCCCGCTGCCGCGGAGACCAAGCCTGCTGAAGACAAGCCAGCGGCTAAAAAGGCGGCGCCCGCCAAGAAAGCCGCTGTGGAGAAGAAGCCTGCTGCTCAGAAGGCTGAACCCGCAGCAAAGAAGCCAGCCGCCAAGAAGGCCCCAGCTGCGAAGGCTGCTGCGCCTAAGTCTGCAGAGAAGAAGTAAGGAGTTCGACACATGGGAAACGTTTCTCTCGAAGACATTAAGAAGCTGCGCGAGCAGCTCGGCACCGGAATGGTTGACACCAAGAACGCCCTGGAAGAAGCCGGCGGAGACGTCGACAAGGCCATTGAGATCTTGCGTCTCAAGGGCGCCAAGGGCAACGCCAAGCGTGCCGACCGCTCCACCAGTGAGGGCCTTGTGGCTGCTCACGAGGGCAACGGCGTTGCCTACTTGATTGAGCTTGCGTGTGAGACTGACTTCGTTGCTAAGAACGACAAGTTCCTCGCTCTCGCCGACTCTGTGCTCGCAGCGATTGTTGCCGCTGGCGCTGATTCGGTTGACCAGGCACTCGCTGCTGCCGCGGGCGGGGGTACCGTCTCCTCGGTGATAGAGGACCAGGCCGCCATCATCGGTGAAAAAGTTGAGCTGCGCCGAGTTGCGAAGCTCTCCGGCGAAAGCTTCGCTGTTTACCTCCACAAGACCAACAAAGACCTGCCTCCGCAGGTCGGTGTTGTCGTGGCCTATTCGGGCAAGGATGCGGAGACTGCGCGCAGCGTTGCTCAGCACATTTCCTTCGCCGACCCTCAGTACCTCAGCCGTGACGATGTCCCTGCCGAGGCTGTTGAGAACGAGCGTCGCATCGTCGAAGAAATCAGCCGCGGAGAGGGCAAGCCTGAGGCCTCCCTTCCCAAGATTGTTGAGGGTCGCGTTGGCGCCTTCTTCAAGCAGGTTGCCCTCCTCGAGCAGGAATACGCGAGAGACAATAAGCTCCAGATTAAGCAGGTTCTTGATCAGGCTGGCCTTGCCGTCTCCGGTTTCGCTCGCTTCCGGGTGGGTGCCTAAGCAACACAGTTCTTGGTAGTAGAGGGCTGGGGCACGGTGTGCCCCGGCCCTCTACTGCTTCACCGGGGCACTACGCTGGGTCACGCGAGGAAAGGTGTTGCTATGGTCGAGCGCCGCAGACGAGTACTGCTCAAAATTTCGGGTGAAGCCTTTGGTGGTGGCTCCCTAGGTGTCAATCCTGATGTTGTGGCTCAAATTGCTCGCGAAATTGCCGAGGGCGCCAAGAAGGCCGAAGTTGCTGTTGTGGTGGGCGGAGGAAACTTCTTCCGTGGTGCCGAGCTAAGCCAGCGGGGAATGGATCGCAGGCGTGCTGACTACATGGGAATGCTCGGTACGGTCATGAACGCATTGGCTCTTCAGGACTTCCTTGAACAGGCTGGTGCTGAGGTCAGGGTCCAATCCGCAATTTCCATGACCCAGGTCGCAGAGCCTTATATTCCCCTGCGAGCAATCCGCCACCTTCAAAAGGGTCGGGTTGTTGTCTTCGGTGCTGGCGCTGGGTTGCCCTACTTCTCCACCGACACCGTTGCTGCTCAGCGCGCGCTGGAAATCCTTGCTGATGAGGTATTGGTCGCCAAGAACGGCGTCGACGGTGTCTACACGACCGATCCTAAGAAAGACCCGTCGGCGACAAAGTACGAGAAGCTGACCTACCAGGAGGCACTGGTCAAGGGTCTGAAAGTCGTCGACTCGACCGCCTTTAGCTTGTGCATGGATAACAAGATGCCGATGGTCGTCTTTGGGATGGAGCCTGCGGGCAACGTCACGAAAGCCATTCACGGCAAGCGCATCGGCACTCTCGTTTCGTAGCCGATCGCTCACACTACACTGGCACCGGAGGGGAAAACGCAATGATTTCTGACGTTTTGGCGGAAGCCAAAGAGAAGATGACGAAAGCTGTCGATGTGGTGCAGGAGGACTTCCAGACCGTCCGCACAGGTCGAGCTAACCCCGCGCTTTTCCAGAAAATCATGGTGGAGTACTACGGCCAGCCCACTCCCCTGGCTCAACTCGCGAGTCTTCAGAACGTCGAAGCGCGCACCATTGTCGTGACCCCCTACGACAAGAGCGCCATGAAGGACATCGAAAAGGCCATCACCAACTTTCCCAACCTGGGGGCAAGCCCCAGCAACGACGGTGAAGTGATTCGCGTGACGATGCCAGAGCTGACGGAGGACCGTCGCAAGGAGTACGTGAAGATTGTCCGCCAGAAGGCAGAGGATGGTCGCGTGTCTGTTCGGAGCGTTCGCAGGAAAGCCAAGGATGACCTCGATGCCCTTACCTCTGAAGTGGGCGAGGATGATGTCGCCCGTGGCGAGAAAGAGTTGGAAGCGCTGACCAAGACGCACATCGATCAGATTGAGGAAGCCCTCAAGAAGAAAGAAGCAGAGCTGCTCGAGGTCTGATGAGCACTCCTCCTACACCGCGCTCCAAGCAGCCCACCCCTACCCCCGGGCTCTTCTCCCAGGGTGGCGCAGCCGCCGAAGCACTCGAGAACATTGAGGCTGTCGTCCACGGCTTCGAAGAACAGGTTCGCGATGTTAACGCGCGGATTGATCAGAAGGCCGGACGTCCACTGTGGCAAGCCATTGCGATTGGACTTCTCCTTGGCGGGGTGTTCCTCGGGAGCCTGTTGTGGCTCGTGGAATTATTCGTCGTCTTTGTCACCGCGCTGGTGGTCGTTGCAGTCTTTGAACTGGCCACGGCACTGCGGACCAAAGGGCGTCTGCGCTCGCGGTGGCCGCTGGTCGGGCTCTCCGGCGCGATGGTTCCCGTGGCGTTCTATTTCGGACCAGAGGGCCAACTGTGGGCGTTTCTCGGAGCAATCGTTCTTGCCGCGCTGATTCGAGCAATTCGTCCGCTGTTCGATAGGCCTTCTTTGACCTCGACGCTGCCCGATATTGGCGTGGCCACCATGGTGCTCGGGTATGTGCCCTTCCTGGGAGGATTCGCCGTCGCAATCGCTGCTCTGCCCGGTGGCCAATGGTGGGTTCTTGCCGGTGTAGCCATTGTGGTTGCCGTGGACACTGGAGCGTACGTCACCGGTTTGAGCTTTGGTCGCACCCCTCTAGCGCCGATGATTAGCCCGAAGAAGACCTGGGAAGGTTTCGCTGGCTCCTTCGCGGCCGCTCTGGTTGCTGGAGCGCTGCTGGGAACGCTGATGCTTGGTCTGTCGCTGTGGGTTGGGCTCATCCTTGGAGCCCTCCTCGTGGGGAGCGCAACGCTGGGCGACCTAGTTGAATCGCTGATTAAGCGTGACCTCGAGATCAAAGACATTTCTTCGTGGTTGCCCGGTCACGGAGGGTTTCTTGACCGCTTAGATTCCATGTTGCCCTCCATGGCCATGCTCTACGTCATGGTGCAGATTTTCGGCTAGACCGCCAGCCCTAGCGCTGATTTTGGGCTTCCCCTGGCACAATAAGGGCGTGGATACAGCGTTTCCGATAGCCGATAAAGGTGTGCCCGGCTATGACAAAGACCAGGTCGCCGCTTTCCTTGAGCGAGCAAAGAATGTTTTTGAAGGCGCCGAGGATGGTCTTACGTCTTCGGACATCCGTAGCACCGTGTTCCCGTTGGTGAAGGCTGAGGGTTTCACCACGAAGGCCGTCGACGAAGCGCTCTGGCGTCTCGAAGAAGCCTTCGCGGACAAAGAACGCGTCGAGTCCACCGCCCAGAAGGGCGAAGAGGCTTACTTCCGCGAGATTCGGGAGCGAGCCCAAGAGATTCTTGATCGTTCGTCACGCCCCCACGGCGAGAAGTTCCGGACCGTCTCGCTCATCCAGCCCGGTTATCACCGTGGTGACGTCGACAGTCTCTTGGATGACATCGCGCAGTATTTTCAACAGCAACAACTCCTTTCGGTGGCTGCTGTCCGCACGGCGAGCTTCAGGACCAGCCTTGCTGGTTATGACGAGCGCCAAGTCGACGCCCTGCTCGATGACACCATCGCGGTGATGCTGGCAGTCCGCTAGGTGGGCTTCCCAAGAGCCTCAGTTAGACTGTGCAGGTTGTGAGAAACATGCTCAAAGCCTGGTTCCGACGTCCCGCGCATCGCGCGGAGCGTCCGTCGGCTAAACCCACAGTCCTCTCCGTGCTCGCTATGGCGAGCGTCGCGGGCTTTGTTGCTGTTCCCCTGGCTGGGCCCTCCAGCACCATGGCTACTGCAGCTTGGTTGGGTCCGGGTGCCAACACATCCATCAGCTTTCTTGCGACGGGGCAGGGCAGTGGCCTTACCAGGGAAGATTTCACGGTTGTCGGGGGATATCTCATGGCGCCGGCAGCCGGACAGCCAGATTCCGGCACAGCCCAAGCAATCGCCCTGGATTTGGTCTCGGCACGCGGCTGGGATGACGGCGAGTTCAACTGTTTGGTCGCGCTGTGGTCTAAGGAATCGGGTTGGAACCATTTCGCCATGAACCGTAGCTCTGGCGCCTACGGTATTCCCCAGGCATTGCCTGGGGACAAGATGGCGAGTGCCGGTGCCGACTGGGCCACTAACCCCGAAACTCAAATCGTCTGGGGTCTTGGCTACATTGAGGCGCGCTACGGCAGCCCTTGCAAGGCGTGGGGGCACTCGCAACAGAAGAACTGGTATTAGGCCTTCCCATGCCTCGGAGTAATCGACCACGCGGTGGTAAGAGAGAAGAGCCAGAACCGCTGGATATCGATCGCCTGAAGACTGGGTTTCGACGCACGGAGACCAAGCGTGGTTATACCTACGTTGTGCAACCCATTAGTGCGGCGAAAGCAGAGAAGGTGTACACCTGCCCGGGATGCAACTTGAGCGTCGACGTCGGGGTCTCCCATCTGGTGGCGTGGCGGACCGATGGAATCATGGGGGAACACAACGATGTCTCCGAGCGTCGTCACTGGCATCAGCACTGCTGGAGAATTGCGTGAGGGACCTGATCACCGCGACGACGATTTTGCCGGCCGAGCGACGCGAGATCACTCTTCAGACCTCTGATGGGTTGACTCTGGTGGGGGAGCTATCTCTTCCGCTCACAGGAACAGCCGCGGCGACGGCAGTGTTCTTTCACCCCTTGCCCACCGCCGGCGGCTTCATGGATTCTCATGTGATCAGGAAGGCGGCGTGGCGTCTGCCAGCTCTCGCGCAGGTGGCTGTGTTGCGGTTCAACTTTCGGGGTGTGAGCTCGCCTCGCGGAACCTCAGAAGGCCGCTTCGGCCACGGTGATGATGAACGCTTCGATCTGGAGGCCGCCCTGGCCTTCGTTCGGGGCGAAGGCCTGCCAAATCCGTGGCTGATTGGCTGGTCCTTTGGGACCGAGGTGATTCTCAAGCACGCCAGTGATTATGTGTCTGAGATTGCTGGGGTAATTCTGCTCTCACCTCCGCTTCATCGCACTACCGATGAAGAATTGTCCAGGTGGGCAAATGTTTCGATTCCTGTGGTGGCGCTAGTGCCGGAGTTTGATGACTACCTGAAGCCCTCAGAAGCGATGGAGCGCTTCTCCCTGGCGCCTGCCGTGGAGATTGTTCCAGGCTGGGGCGCGAAGCACCTATGGGTCGGCGAGAAATACACCTATTTCGTGCTGAACGAGATTACGAAGCAGCTGAATCCGGCTGCTTCACCGCTTTCCGAGAGGTGGACTGCCTAGCACGACTGCTCCGCACGGGCGTCGGGGCCTTGGTGACTGCGAGAATTTTGCCAACAACAGCGCGAAGAGATTCGATGTAGTCGGCGATGGTGTCGCGCTCGGCACGCAGCTCGACTAGCCTGCGCTCGGCGGCGGCAACGCGGTTGGTTGCCTCATCCTCGGCCTGGCGAATCATGAGGGCTGCACGCGCTTGAGCGGCTGCGATCTTCTCATTTGCAGCCTTTTCGGCGCTGCTCTTGCCGGTCCGGTTGGCGTCGTCAATGGCCGCGATAATTTTCTTCTGCTCTTTGCGTAACCCGGCCAGTCGACTGTTGGTTTCGCTCAGTTGATTTTCGGCTTCCTGGAGGAAACGGTTGTTGAGCTCAACAGCCTTCTGGTGAGCGTCTAGCAGTTCGCGCTCGGCCTCGGCCCGACGCCCTGAGAGCTCCGCGTCCAAGTCGGCTCTGGCTTGTTCGGCCATCTGAGCGAGCTCTTTCGCTAGGTTCTCGTTTTCGAAAGCGAGACGAGCGGTGGTCTCGGCAACCTCGTGTTCAGCGTTGGTTTTCGCCAGGGCTGCCTCTTCTTGGATTTTGCGAAGGGTAAGTTCATGGCTTGCCCGCTCGACCTGGATCTCTTTGGAGAGGGCGGTTCCCTTAGCCCGGGCTTGGTTCACTTCGCGCGCGGCGACGACCTTCAGCTCGGATATCTCACGCATCGCCTCGGCACGTAGCGCCGCTGTTTCTCTCTTCGCGCTGGCGCGGAGCTTGGCTGCTTCGGTCGCTACTGCGCCTCGGATAGCCGCGGCTTCGTCAATGGCTTGTGCGCGAACGCGCTCCGCCTCAGCGGTGGCCTCGGCGATGGCGGCTTCGGTCTTTGCCTGCGCGCCATCGAGAGTGTTCGTGACCGAGTTAGCGGCATCGGCCGTAATTCTTTGCGCCTCGCGCTCGGCTGCTTCGAGCGTCTCGGCTGCTTCGAGCTTTGCGCTAGCAATAATCCGCTCGGCGTCGATGTCGGCTTGGCCGATGATCCGGGTGGACTGCTCTTCGGCGATGCGGAGCACTGCTTCGAGGCGTCCGCCAAGACCCGCATAGGTGGGAGCTTCGGTTTCGCTACTGGATGCCTGGAGTGTGGCCAAGCTTTCGGTGGCAACTTTGAGCTCTTCGAGAGCGCTTTGCCGGTCTTTAGAGGCCTTGATCAGCTCCGTGCGGAGTTCGCTGATGATTCCGTCGACTTCGCTGCGCTTGTAGCCGCGAAGTTCGGTCTGGAACTCGGAGTCTTCGACTGCCATTACGTAAGGTCTCCCAATAGATGTCGTTAAAGGCTCCCCGTAGTGTAGCCCGACTACCCCAGCAGAAACCAACTGCCAATCGGCTACCCTGGAGAGTCGCGGCCACGAGCCACGTTCTGAGTGGGGGAGGTGAAGAGTGCGGGTCATTGTTGCCATTGTGTTGCTCTCGGTCTCGGTCCTCACTCTCGGGCTTGGTATCGCGCAGCGCACCGTCTTCGCAGACGCTCAGTTGATTGACCGTTCCGTGACGACCGATACAACTGCGCCGGCAACAATCATTCACGGCACCGACTTGGCTGCCTACCCCGGTCGAGTAACGCTGTCGGTTGAGGGCGGGGTCAGCGCCCCGGTCCCGAGCGGCGAGGGTTTCACCGTGGGCACCTCAGAACGGGTTTTTGTGGCCTACGGGCGCACCGTGGATGTGATGGCCTGGCTGTCGCCCGGACGCCACACGCAGTTACGTTTTGACCCAGTCGCTGATGGATTCATTGTCTTGCCACGGTCTGGCCAAGACTTGACTTTGCCAGACCCCGCGGGCTCTGATCTGTGGTCCCAGGAATACTCGCAAGATGGTCAAATCAGTGTCTCGTTCTCCGTCCCAGAGGACGTGAGTGTTCTCATCATGAGCGACGGGACTCTTCCAGCGCCCGCGAATATCACCGTGTCGTGGCCGCTGGCGAGTAGTTCCTGGGTGTCGCTCGCACTGATTGTGGTCGGTATTGGGTCGATGGTGGTGGGTTTCGTCATGGTGCTCATCAACTACATTGTCTGGCGGAGAAACCGTGGACCTCGACGCCGGATGACGAAACGCCCCCGGGCGCCCCGGGGTTCGTACCGCCAACCTCGGCAATCCTCCATTAAGCCTCGGGGCCGCCGGTCGGCGCGTTTTGTTGCACTGCCTCTCGCCGGTGCAGTGCTCTGGGGCGCGGCGGGCTGCGTCCCAGAGCCAACCCAGGTCGAGTTGGAAGAGCCTGAAAACCAGGTGCAGGCCCCGGCGGTGGTCCCCTATCCGGCGGTCACAGAACTACAGTTCTCCAGAATCATGGCCCAGATTGCCTCTGCGATCCAGGCTGCTGATGAGGAGCTCGCGGTTAATCTCTTGGCAGATCGAGTCAGCGAACCCTCTCTGGCTGCCAGGCGGGCTGCCTACATCATCAAGCGTGCTGATGCCTCGTTGGGTTCCCTCACCCCGATTTTGGCTTCACCCATCCGGTTAGTCCTCCCGCAACAGACGTCGACCTGGCCACGCAGTGTGTTTGGCATCATCCAAGACGAGGATGATTTGGAATCACCCTCTGTCGGCGTGGTGCTCTCTCAAGAGAGCCCACGCTCTGATTACCGCTTGAGCTACGCGGTGGTGTTGGCGCCTCAGGTGCAAATTCCTAATCTGCCCTCAGCCAGCTTGGGATCAGCACGGCTTTCCCCTGACTCCGGTCTGATTCGTTTGTCCCCGATTGACGTGGCCGCGAACTATGCCGATGTCATCAACCAAGGGACCGCGAGTGCATTTGCCCCTGACTTTGCGTTGGCCACAGATCGTTTGTTCATCCAGTTGGGACCCGAAGCGGCTGCGCTCCGGCAAGAGTCTTTCGGCGACACCGTGGATGTCGATTGGGAGACCACGCCCTCCGAAAATGAGGTGGTGGCCTTTGCCACCGCCGACGGCGGCGCTTTGGTAATGGCGACCCTTCAGGAAATCGAAAGAGTAACCCCTGCTCAGTCGGGTGCTTCGGTGAACGCCAGTATCGCGGTCAGAGCGCTCACGTCGCTCTCGCAGTCCACCAGAGGTTTCGAAGTCATCTCCGACATCCAAGTACTGTGGTACGTGCCCCCGGTTGGTTCCGAGGAGGGCATTCGCGTGCTCGGCTATACCTACAGCCTGGTGGGAGCAAAGGAGGTTGACAGTGAGTAATCCACTGGGCGGCCCCGCCCTGCGCGGCGCCCTTGATCTCTCGGGCTTAGTCCGCAAACATGCCACCCCAGCGCCCTCTAGCACCCCGGCGAGCCCCCTAGTGAGGGACGTGGATGACACGAGCATTGGTGAGCTCGTCGAGCTGTCCAAGCGTGTTCCGGTTGTGCTCGAAATCTATGGCGGGGAGCTAACCCCCCAGCTGGGGCCGCTTATTGAGTCCTACCGGGGAGCGTTTGTGCTGGGGACGGTACGCGGGGAAAACGCACCCGAGCTCGTCCAAGCCCTGGGTATTCAGGGGATTCCCACGGTGGTCGCGTTGGTGGCGGGTCAGCCGGTGCCACTGTTCCAGGGCATCCCGCCAGAGGCCGAGATCCGCGCTGTCTTGGATCAGGTCTTAGCCCTCGCTGCCAAGGGTGGTGTCACGGCGAAGGTCGCTCCGCCCAGTGATGACACGGCGGAACCGGCGGAGGAGCCGTTGCCCCCGCTCCACCAGGAGGCCTACGACGCTCTTGGTCGCAATGACATTGCGGGAGCCAAAGCCGCGTTTGCTAAGGCACTGGTCCAAAACCCCGCCGACTCCGAAGCTGAGGCCGGCCTTGCTCAGGTGGAGTTGCTCGAGCGAGTGACGGCCCTCGACGCCAATCAGGCGAGAGGAGACGCGGCCGCGAAGCCTGAGGATGTGACAGCGGCGCTGGCTGTTGCCGATCTCGATATCTCGGGCGGTCACGTCGAGGACGCCTGCACTCGGCTCCTCGCGCTGTATTCCACCGTGACGCCCGAGGAGAAAGACACCATTCGCACGAGGCTTTTGTCCTATTTCATCCTGGCGGGAGCCACCACTGACGCAGTGAAGCAAGCCCGCAACCGGCTGTCTTCGTTGATGTTCTAGGAGCCCCCATGGGCGTTTATCTCGACCACCAGGCCACCAGCCCCATGTCTGAGGCGGTCAAGCAGGCCTATCTTGAGGCTCTTGATGTGGTGGGAAACCCGTCATCTATTCATCAGGCAGGCCAGAGGGCTCGCGCCATTGTGGAGGATGCCAGAGAGCGAATAGCTGCCGTGCTTGATGCGGAACCTGTGGAAGTTGTTCTGACCTCGGGTGGCACCGAGGCGATCAATGCGGCGCTGAAGGGAGCCCTGTGGGCGGCCGAAAAGGCTGACCCTGGAAACGCTGGTGCCATCGTTGCGACCCATGCTGAGCACCACGCCACTCTGGATGCCCTGAAGTGGTTGGTTTCAACAGGTGCAACCTGGCTGGCGCCCGGTGTTGACGAGTCTGGTGTGATGAACACCGCAGAACTTCGTTCTCTTCTGGAGTCCCACCGGGTTGCCCTGGTCAGCAGTCTTCTTGCCAATAACGAGGTCGGCTCGCTCCAGCCGGTGGCGGAGATTGTCGAGATTGCCAGGGAACACCAGGTGCCTACTCACCTGGATGCCGTGGCGGCGCTCGGATACATCCCGGTGAGCTTTAGAGACTTGGGTGTCACGGCCATGAGCGTTTCCGCTCACAAGGTTGGCGGACCGGTCGGAGTGGGAGCGCTAGTGCTCTCCCGGCAGGCGCCGGTGTGGGAAGCCCTGCACCACGGGGGAGAGCAGCAACGGCAGCGCTCTGGGACACTCAACGTGGCAGGAGCACTCGGCTTCGCCGTTGCCCTGGAGGCCAGGGAGGCGAAGCGCCAGGAGGGACCCCCGGCCCTCGCCGCGCTGCGTGATCGACTCATGGAGGGGCTTCACGCACAGGTCCCTCGGATCGTGGTGCGCGGATCCAGCCTGCGCTTGCCGGGGAACCTGCACATCACCGTGCCCGGGTGCGAAGGTGATGTTTTGCTCTACCTTCTTGATCAACACGGGATTCATGTCTCTACCGGGTCGGCCTGTCAGGCCGGTGTTCCCGAGGCCTCACATGTTCTCCTCGCGATGGGTGTTAGCGAAGCCGACGCGCGCGGTGCTCTGCGGTTTAGTCTCAGCTACTCCACCACCCAGGCCGATGTCGATCAGGTGATTGCCGTTTTCGCCTCGGTGGTGGAGAAAGCCATTGCTGCGGGGATGGCAGCGCCGGCGTAAGGCCGGCGCACTGGTGTCCAGGCGCACCATCGAGGTTTGTATCTACACTGAGACACGTGAAAGTTCTCGCAGCGATGAGCGGTGGCGTTGATAGCGCCGTTGCTGCTGCACGCGCTCTCGAGGCAGGCCACGAGGTGGTCGGCGTTCACTTAGCTCTGGCTCGAATGCCGGGCACCCTGCGCACAGGTTCTCGCGGTTGCTGCACGATTGAAGATTCGATGGATGCCAGGCGGGTTGCCGACTCACTCGGGATTCCGTTTTATGTGTGGGATTTCTCTGAGCGTTTCGCTGCGGATGTGGTTCAAGACTTCATCGATGAATACCGGGAGGGCCGCACCCCGAATCCCTGCATGCGCTGCAATCAGCACATAAAGTTCCAGGCCGTTCTTGAGAGGGGACTGGCGCTGGGATTCGACGCCGTGGCGACTGGTCACTACGCGAAGGTTGTGGAGGGACCCCACGGCAAAGAACTTCACCGGGCGGCAGCCTGGGCCAAAGACCAGTCCTATGTCCTTGGTGTGCTTCGTACCGACCAACTCGAGCACTGCTATTTCCCGCTCGCTGATACGCCCTCCAAAGCTGAGGTTCGTGAGGAGGCGGCGCGCCGTGGGTTTGTGGTGGCTGGCAAGCCCGATAGCCACGACATTTGTTTTATCCCCGATGGTGACACCAGGGGCTGGCTCGCCGAGCGCGTGGGCGCCGAAACCGGGCAGGTCATCGATCACGAGGGACAGGTCGTTGGCTCACACGAGGGCGCCCATTCCTACACGGTCGGCCAGCGTAAAGGTCTGCAGCTGGGATTCCCCGCTGCTGATGGCAAACCCCGTTTTGTCCTAGAAGTCCGGCCCAAGACCAATGAGGTCATTGTCGGACCCAAAGAAGCACTCGCCATCTCTGAATTGGTTGGCTCGATGATGAGCTTTGCCGGTGCTGACCCGGTGGCCTCCGGCCTTGCCGAAGAGCGCAGTGACGAGGGTGGTTTTGGCTGCTCCGAGTTCGCTTGCCAGGTTCAAGTCCGAGCCCACGCTGATCCGGTAGATGCCCTGGCCAGGGTTGAGGGTGGCGAACTGATTATTCGCGTTACGGAGCCCCTCCTGGGTGTTGCCCCCGGCCAAAGCGCAGTCGTCTATGTCGGTGACCGGGTGCTCGGTCAGTGCACGATTGATCGCACGGTGAGTGCCCTCAACACAGCGGACCTCGCCCGTGCGTGAGGTCATCATTCTCGGTTCCACTGGCTCGATCGGAACCCAAGCACTCGAGGTGGTCTCCAGGAACCCCGACCTTTTTCGCGTCGTGGGACTGGCCGCTGGTACCAACCGCGACCTCGCGATGGCCCAAGCCGAGGCGTATGGGGTCCCCACGGAACGGGTGGTATTCGGCGCGAGCGATGCTGCCCGGCTCGTCAAGGACGTTTCAGCGGACGTGGTGCTCAATGGAATCACAGGGTCTGTTGGCTTGGCACCCACGCTGGCGGCCCTGGAATCTGGAGCGACCCTGGCCCTTGCCAACAAGGAAAGCCTGATTGTGGGGGGCGAGCTCGTCACCAGGGCGAAAGTGCGCCCTGATCAAATTGTGCCGGTGGACTCCGAGCATTCGGCCTTGGCGCAGGCTCTGCTGGCGGGAACTGCAGCAGAGGTTGCGTCCTTGGTGGTGACCGCGAGCGGGGGACCGTTCCGTGGGCGCGATAGAAATTCATTGCTCGATGTCACCCCCGCGCAAGCGCTCGCGCACCCCACCTGGGACATGGGGCTTGTCGTCACAACGAACTCGGCAACGCTGGTCAACAAGGGGCTTGAGGTCATCGAGGCCCACCTGCTCTTTGATATTCCCTTTGACCGGATCAAGGTCACCGTCCACCCGCAGTCAGTGGTGCACTCGATGGTGGAGTTCATCGATGGGTCCACGATCGCCCAGTGTTCTCCTCCTGACATGCGCTTGCCCATCGCACTGGGGATGAATTGGCCAGATCGGGTGCCAGGCGTGATTCCGGGTGTTGACTGGTCGAAGGCCCACACGTGGACTTTCGAGCCACTCGACAACGAGGCGTTTCCCGCGGTGGAGCTGGCCAAGGACGTGGGTGCCAGGGGTGTGACATTCCCGGCAGTGTTTAACGCCGCTAACGAACAGGCCGTGTTTGCGTTCCATCGAGGTGACTTGGGATTTGTGTCCATCACGGATGTGATTACCGAGGTGGTGGAAGCCCATGAGCCTCACGAGATGTCCCTGGACGCGGTGCTTGATGCTGAGCGCCAAGCACGCGAACACGCTGATCGGGTCATTGCCAGGATGGCCAAGTAGCGCCCTCGTGGGTCATCGTCAGTCCGCCGGGTTAGAGTGTGCCCGTGGAATATGTCCTGCTTTTTACCCTCGGTGTTCTCGTTATTTTTGTGGGCTTGATGCTCTCGATTGCCCTGCACGAGTGGGGACATTTCTTTCCGGCCAGGAAGTTTGGGGTCTACATTCCCCAGTTCATGATTGGGTTCGGGCCGACAATTTTCTCCAGAAAAAAAGGCGAAACCGAGTTTGGCGTCAAAGCAATTCCCCTGGGAGGTTATGTCGCTATGGCCGGGATGTATGCGCCGAAGAGCCCGGGTGGTGCTTCAGAAACTGCCACCACTGGCTTTCTCGATCGGGTTGTGGGCGACGAGGCGGTGCCTGACGAGCTTGGCAACGAAGCTGAGCTAGCGGCCAGGACTTTCTACCAACTCCCGCTCTACAAACGCATCACCATCATGCTGGGCGGGCCGCTGATGAACCTCTTCATCGCGATTGTTCTCTATGCCGTGGTGTTAGTGGGCTTTGGTGTTCCGGGCCTCAGCCTGGGAGTGGGCAGTGTGTCCGAGTGCGTGGTTCCCGCCAGTGAAACCCGCAGTGAATGTCTGCCGGATGACCCCGCAGCACCGGGCGCTGCCGCTGGAGTACTGCCCGGGGACCGTATTGTCTCCGTCGACGGGGTAGCCATGGGCGATTGGATCTCTGTCACCGAAGTGATCCGTGCCTCTCCCGGTAAGCCGGTGATGCTCGGCATCGAGCGTTCTGGCGAAATCCTCAACCTGAGCGTGACTCCGCTTCTCAGTGAGCGCTATGCCTTTGACGATGCCGGACAGGTGTTACTCGATCCCGAGGGTAACCCCGTCATCGAATACGTCGGTTTCGTGGGGATTGGATCCGCGGTCGAAAACCAATCTCAGCCGATTACCGCTGTCTTGCCTGCTGTGTGGGAGAACGTGGTCGGCGTGGTGCGCGTCATTGTGACACTTCCGCAGCGTCTCGTTGATGTTGCAGAAGCGGCCTTCGGTCCGGCAGAGCGAGACCCCAATGGCCCGCTCAGCGTTGTCGGTGTAGGCCGCATTGCCGGGGAAATCGCCTCGGTGGATTCCCTCGCCGTATCCGACCGGATTGCGAGCCTGGTGGGAATCCTCGCCTCGTTGAACGTGGCCCTCTTCGTGTTCAATCTGGTGCCACTGTTGCCACTCGATGGCGGGCACGTCGCTGTGGGCATCGTTGACGAACTGCGCCGCAAGCTTTATCGCCTCCAGGGCAAGGCTGACCCGGGTCCGGTGGATGCGAAAAAACTGATTCCCGTGACACTTGCCGTGATTGTTGTGTTGGCGTCGATGAGTTTGCTGCTGATGTATGCCGACATCGTCAACCCCATCAGGCTTTTCTCCTAAACGCGGCCTTGATCTGGGGGAGTCAGAGGAGCTTCAGGCTTTAGGCTTAGTCTGATTCACGGCTTAGCTGAGCGCCCGGCCCAGGAAGGAAATCCGTCACGTGCCCGCTGTTAACTTAGGGATGCCCAAGACCCCCGAGGTCCTTGCTCCGCGTCGCATTTCTCGTCAGATCAAGGTCGGAAAAGTCTTAGTCGGGGGTGGTGCGCAGGTCAGCGTGCAATCCATGACCACTACCCAGACCACCGATATCAACGGCACCCTTCAACAAATCGCCGAACTAACAGCCACCGGTTGTGACATCGTGCGTGTGGCCGTGCCCACTCAGGATGACGCCGATGCGCTCGCGATCATTGCCAAGAAGAGCCAGATTCCGGTTATCGCAGACATCCACTTCCAGCCCAAGTACGTTTTCCAGGCCATCGATGCTGGGTGCGCTGCGGTGCGGGTGAACCCAGGAAACATTAAGAAGTTTGATGACCGTGTAGGAGAAATTGCCACTGCTGCAAAAGCCGCCGGCGTGAGCCTTCGTATCGGGGTCAATGCTGGTTCCCTAGACCCCAGGCTGTTGGAGAAATATGGCAAGCCCACCGCGGAGGCGCTTGTGGAGAGCGCCGTCTGGGAGGCAAGCTTGTTCGAGGAACACGATTTCCACGACTTCAAAATTTCGGTAAAGCACAATGACCCCATCGTCATGGTGAAGGCGTATCGCCAGCTTGCTGCGGCGGGGGATTGGCCGCTCCACTTGGGAGTAACCGAAGCTGGCCCCGCGTTCCAAGGGACCATCAAGTCCTCGGTGGGCTTTGGTGTTCTGCTGGCCGAGGGCATCGGTGACACGATCCGGGTGTCACTCTCCGCCCCTCCCGCAGAGGAGGTCAAGGTCGGGCTCAAGATTCTCGAGTCGTTGAACCTCCGCGAGCGCAAACTGGAAATCGTGTCGTGCCCGAGCTGTGGTCGGGCTCAAGTCGATGTTTACACACTTGCTGAAGACGTCACCAAGGGCCTCGAAGGCATGACGGTTCCGCTTCGCGTGGCCGTCATGGGCTGCGTTGTGAACGGACCCGGCGAAGCCAGGGAAGCAGACCTTGGAGTGGCAAGTGGTAACGGCAAGGGCCAGATTTTCGTCAAGGGCGAGGTCATTAAGACGGTTCCGGAGAGCGAGATTGTGGCGACGTTGATTGAGGAAGCGAACCGTCTCGCTGCCTCAATGCCCGATGCGCCACAGGGCACGCCAGAAGTCATCACCAGCAGATAGCCCGCTAGTCTGGTTTGGTGGTTACCCGTCTGAGCACCCTCTTCGTGCGCACACTGCGCGAGGATCCCTCCGACGCTGATGTTGCAAGCCACAAGTGGTTGGTGCGAGCTGGATACATCCGCCGCCAAGCACCAGGAATTTTTGCGTGGTTGCCGCTGGGCCTCAAAGTTCGCCAGAAGGTCGAGCGCGTGGTTCACGAAGAAATGCAGCGCGCTGGCGCTCAACAGGTGCACTTCCCCGCGTTGCTGCCGAGGGAACCCTATGAGGCAACCGGTCGCTGGGAAGAGTATGGCGATGGCATCTTCCGCCTGAAAGACCGCAAGGGTGCTGACTACTTGCTCGCCCCTACCCACGAGGAGGTCTTCACCCTGACGGTGAAGGACCTCTACTCCAGTTACAAAGACCTGCCCTTGGTGATTTATCAAATTCAAGACAAATACCGCGACGAGGCACGGCCTCGCGCTGGTTTGTTACGCGGCCGCGAGTTTTCCATGAAGGATGCCTATTCATTCGATTACACCGACGAGGGCCTGGAGAAGAGCTATCAGTCGCAAAGAGACGCCTACGAGCGGATTTTTGCGCGTCTGGGCCTCGAGTATGTGATTGTGCAGGCGGATGCCGGTGCGATGGGCGGTTCCCGTAG
>JBIIFP010000036.1:0-12901 GCA_044237205.1 Pontimonas sp.
GGGTTGTAAGCAGTGGTGACGATACCGTTGACAGCGTCACCCTGTGCGGCGAGAAGGTCAGTAACTGCCTTTTCTGCCGACTGGAGGTCGGTGTCAATGTCGGTGATGGTGGTGAGCAGGGTTACTGCGCCACCGGTCTCGTCGATTGCGCGCTGGACACCCTCAATACGGCGAACCGTGTTGGAGTCCACTGCGTTTCCGGTGAGGTGCACAACCGCGCCCTCTCCACCCATCTGCTCGATGAGAGCAACGGTGGCCAGGTAAGCAGCTTCACCAGTGTCGGTGGAGAGACAGAAGTCTGCCTCGTTCACGTCACCAGCAGGGCACGATGCCAAAGAACCAACAGCGAATCCCTGGCCCTTGAGGTTCAGGAACGTGGTGTTGATGTCGGTGGGAGAAACGCCGAAGATACCAAACGCGGTAAAGCCCTGAGCTGCCATCGAGTCGATTGCAGCGTTGTGCTTGGTCTGGTCCCATTCACCGGTTTCGTTGAACACTGCAGAGCCGATACCGAACTCAGCAACTGCAGCGTCTCCACCAGCAATCCATGGCTGGAAGTAGGGGTGTGCTCCACCCGGAACGAGTGCAACCTGAACGCTGGAGAAGTCGGGACCGTCAGTGGTCGTCGTCTCTTCAGCAGGTGCCTCGGTGGCTTCCTCAGCTGCAGGGGTGCACCCAGCAACAAGAAGGCCGGCGGAAATCGCAAGCGCGGCAAATGCCACACCGTTGCGTCGCCTTGACATCATGTGTTTCCTCTCGATCGGTTGATCCCAATTGATGCATGGGATTGATTTGCCTACCCTAACCCGGTTCGGCAAAAAATATCAACTATTTAGAGAATAGATATGTATTTGTGTTGCAACCGTGATTTTTCTCGTACAGGAACCCCCAACGAATAACGTGAACGCGTAAGCGCAGGCTGAAGCTACTAGGCATTCTCCGAGCGCAAATACGCCATCAATTCGCGAATCCCGAAGCGCCAGGGGGGCAGCTCCTCGGTTACTCCCGTCGTGTTGACCAAGCGGCCCAGGTGGGAACTATAAATCTCAACTACATCTCCAGGCTTGTGCGTGAAGCCTGTTCCCGGTGTGTCACGGTCCTGCGTCGGCGCAAACAACGTCCCCGTGTACAGGGCGAAGCCATCTGGATACTGGTGGTGCGCTCCGGAGGTAGCGCTAATGAGTTCAGTCAGTGGGCGGCTGATTTGACTCACGGAATTAGTTCCCTCGAGCGTGAAGCCGTCATTCCCGGTAACCCTGAGGTGGATATCCTCCTGGCCCGCATCCTCGAGGCTGAAGCTCTCATCAAAGACTCGAATGAAAGGTCCCAGCGAGGATTGCGCGTTGTTGTCCTTTGCTTTACCCAGAAGAAGGGCGCTTCGTCCCTCGACATCCCGCAGATTCACGTCGTTACCCAGAGTCGCCCCGACTGCTTTCCCTGTCGAATCCACAATCAACACAAGCTCTGGTTCGGGGTTGTTCCAGGTGGAGAAGGTGGGAATGCCCACCTTCGCGCCAAAACCCACCGACGACAACACCGGGGCCTTGGTGAAGACCTCCGGGTCTGGCCCAATTCCCACCTCGAGATAGGGCGACCACAGGCCCTGGGCAATAAGAATCTCTTTCGCGGCCTGCGCGCGGGCGGAGCCCGGCCGGATACCCTTCAGACTTCCATCCAGAGTGTCCATAAGTTCAGCGCGCACGACCTCAGCACGAGCGCTATCACCGGCGCACTTTTCCTCGATCACTCGCTCGATGAGGCTGCCCACAAACGTGACGCCACAGGCCTTGACCACCTGCAGGTCTATTGGAGCCTGAAAGTGAGGCGCATCGACATTCCCGGTGACGGAATTCTGGGCGATGTCATCGACTGACCAGCGAGCATCTCCCCCGGCCACATAGGTGGTGATCGCGTCTAAACGATCACAGAGCTCGGACACCGTCCCCACCACCGGCGTAATGTCAACCAGTTCATCACCACGCACGACGCAAACTCGTGGGCCACCCGATACCGGATCCCACACTCTGGCGATGAGAGTCGCGCTAGAGGGGTTGTCGGGAAGTATGTGATGAGCCATGAAATTCTCCTCGGGTATCAGACGAACAGTCAGCCTAGTCCGTAGCGCCCCGGAGGTCTCATCGCACGGGGCTTCCACGAATTTGATTGTCGGTGAACTACCATGACAATCAGATGCCCAATCCACGGGCAGGCATGAGCATTACACAGAATAGGGAAGTGCGCGATGGGCCTGACCGATATAGGTGTCTCTTTGGATGCCTTTCAGACCGAGCCCTCCCCTGTATCCGGGCGTCTCACCACAGCCGAGGTTTACGAAGCGCTCCGTCGGAAAATCCTTGATCACACCATTCCCCCCGCAACAAAGGTAAATATTCACCACCTGTCCAGAGAGTTTGGGGTCTCACCGACTCCAGTGCGAGAAGCGCTCCGCTTGCTCCAAGGCGACAACCTGCTGGTGGCGACCTCCAATAAGGGCTACGCCACCACGGAGGTCCTGGACCTCCAGGGCGTTCGAGACCTGTTTGAATTCAGATTGCTCATTGAACCGTGGGCCGCGCGAACAGCAGCCACGAACCGACTGAATAACCCTTCTCAAATTCTTGACGACGAGCTCGCTCGCTTTGATGCGGAAGGCGACTCATTGAGGCACGCTCTGATTGCCCACGACAGTCGATTCCACAGGGCGATTCTTGCATCCACAGAAAACCAAACCGTGATTCAATCCTTTGAGCAATCACACTGCCACCTTCACCTGTTCCGCAGTATTGGACACGAGTGGGATTATCGAACAACCATCGAAGAACACGAGTCCATCGCCGAGGCAATTCGGGCTGCCGAGCCGGCACAGGCTGAAGACAAGATGCGCCAACACCTGCAGAGTGCCTATATGCGTTTCTTTAACGCGATGACCGACCAGAACGAAGATCCGGCAGAACTGAGGGCATCGGTCTCACCGCGCCTGATCATCGGTTAGCGCTGCCTACTGCGCCCCAGACACTCCATCTGTCAAGGAATCTACTCGAAGCGCAGTGCGTCCACCGGCTGGAGCTTGGCTGCTGTTCGGGCCGGCCAGACGCCAAACACCACTCCTACCAGCGCGCTGAACCCCAGAGCAACAAACACAGTCGTCGGGTCAATGAAGAAGTCCCAGCCGCCGAGAACCGAGAACCCAAAGGAGGCCAATTGACCAATTGTTAGACCGATAAGCCCGCCCAAGGTCGAGAGGACTACGGCCTCCATCAAGAACTGGGTCAGAATCTGTGACTGCCTGGCCCCAATCGCACGGCGAACACCAATCTCCCTGGTGCGCTCACGGACTGATACCAACATGATGTTCATGATTCCAATGCCACCCACCACAAGCGAGATCCCGGCGATGCCGGTAATGAGAATGCCGAGCGTGCTTGTCACGGTTCTAATCGTGTCCTGCAAGGACGCCTGGTTGAAGATGATGAACGTCGCATCATCGTCATTGCGGACGTTCTTCGAATAGCGGAGGAAACTTTCCACACGGTATTCCACCGGCGAGACTGCCTCCTGCGATTCGGCTTGGATCCGAATGACGGAGAGGAACGGAGACTTAGAGAACAGGCTCCTAGCTGCCTCTTGGGTGATATAGACATTGGCGCCAGAGCCAAATCCATCCGCATCATCCAACACACCGATCACTGTGAAGGCAAGACCATCGACTCGGACGTTCTCGCCTATCGAGTCTTTCGTGAATCCCAACTCATCAGCACCGCGTGCTGAGACGACAACAACCCGAGAGTTCTGTAATCCAGGCGATGTGGGCAAGAACGCGCCAATGGCCAGATCTGGGTTACCGAGGTCTTCGTACTCGGGGGACACGCCAATAATGGTGGCGCTGATGGACTCGCTGCCATAGCCGATGCTTCCCACGGTACGCACCTCGGTGCTGAGCTTGAGAACACCCTCGATGTCCGCGATCGCCGCAGCGTCTTTTTCTTCTAGTCCGGTGGGCGTTGACGCAGAGACCGTAATTTGGTTGGCGCCAAGCGACTCGAGCGAGCTGTCAATTCCCTGCTGCGCACCCTGGCCCACCGCGGTCAGTGCGACAACCGCACTAACACCAATAATGATGCCCAACATGGTGAGTCCGGAGCGCACTTTTGCCGCAGTAATGCGGCTGAGGGCCAGTCTGAAGGTGAGCCAGAGATTCATCGTGAGCCTGCTAGCGCGTCAGCTTCATCCCGCTCAATAAGCCCGTCTCTGATGTACACGCGACGCTTGGCTGCAGCCGCAACATCAAGATCGTGGGTAATCAAGACGATGGTGCGCCCCTCGGCGTTCATCTCTTTGAACACTTCCATGACCTGCGCCCCCGAGGAGGTGTCAAGGGCCCCGGTGGGCTCATCGGCGAGGACAATGTCGGGGTTTGTCACCAAGGCGCGTGAAATCGCCACGCGCTGTTGCTGGCCACCGGAGAGTCGACCGCGGTCAAAATCGAGGCGCTCGCCAAGGCCGAGCCTGGTCAAAATGGCGGCTGCGCGCTTGTGTGCTTCCCTGGGCCGAAGACCCTGATAGAGCAGGGGTGCTGCGACGTTCTCAACGGCCGAGGTGAGTGGTAAGAGCTGGAACTGTTGGAAGACAAAACCGATTGCGCGCGAGCGCAATGCCGTGAGCTCGTTGTCATCCAGCGTGGAGATATCTTTGCCAGAAATCTTCACTGTGCCAGCCGTGGGACGATCGAGGCAACCAATCAAGTTCATCAGCGTTGATTTACCAGAACCCGAAGGCCCCACAATCGCTACGAACTCACCTCGCTGAACCTTGAGGTTCACGCCCGCGAGAGCGATCGTGGCCACTTCACCGGTCTGGTACTCCCGGCGAACGTTGCTCAGTTCAACGACTAAATCGCTCAATTGAGATCAGGGTTCTCTCGCGCGTTCTCAGGTGGTCCGCCACCGAAACCTGTGTCCGTCGCGGGCAGTTCGCCATCAGAGCCGGTCACAACCCGATCGCCCTCGGAGAGTCCAGAGAGAATTTCGACGTAATAGCCACCACGGATACCAACCTCGACATCAACATTGGTAATGGTTCCGTCCTCGCCCTGAACTCGAACAATAAAACCATCATCGGTGGGAACAAGGGCGGTAACGGGGGCGGCAACGACACCAACGCGCTCTTCGGTCGTGATGCTGGCCTGAGCCGTCATGCCGGCGCGAAGTCCCTCAGGAGCTTTAGGGAGGCTGATAGTGACCTGGTAGGTCGTGAGGGATGACCCGGAGGGGTCCACGACACCAAAGGGCGCCACGTGGGTCACCTCTCCAACGCGGGTCTCATCGGGAAGCGCATCGAACTCGAGGCTGACCTTTTGGCCCACAGCAATGCCGACCACATCACCCTCTGCGAAGTCGGCAGTCACGACAAAATCATCAAGCCCGGCAAGGATTATGAAACCGCTGGTGCCTTGGGTGCCGATTGCGGTCGTGCCAATCGGTTCACCCACCTCGGAGGCAATCGCCACAACTGTTCCTGCGACTGGCGCTGTCATGGTGGCACCAGCGAGGTTCGCAAGAGCCGAGTCCAACTGAGCTTGGGCGGACGTCTTTGCTGGGCTTGACGCGATTACCTGCTGTTGAGCGGCGCCAAGTTGCGCGGCAGCAGCAGCCTGCCCGGCCTGCGCGCTCTCGAGAGCAATGTGCTTGTTGGGCCCAGAGGCTGAGGGGTGGTCATCTGCCACGTTCTCGTAGGCCAACCGAGCAGCCACAACTGCCTGCTTGGCGGCTTCCACTGCCTGCAGGGCCTGAAGTTCAGCGGTCCTGGCAGTGGCAACACCGGAGCGGGCGGCAGCAACCGCAGCTGTTAGCGCTTCGGTCTTGAGAGTGGCCAATACCTCGCCTTCTGCCACCACGTCGCCAACCTCAACGTCGAGCGTTGCGAGTTGGGCGGTGACGACGCCCGGGAACTGCAGACCTAACTCGAGCGCCGGATCGACGGTGCCAGAGGCCGCAACCGTGACATCAACGTCACGGACTTGAACGCTTTCTGTCAACACCGTGGCTTCTTCGGGTGCTGCTGCGGAGAGCGCAATCCCGGTCCCAGCGCCTCCCAGAAGGAGGACGGCCACAATTCCCGCTATGACTTTGGTTCTTGTCTTCACTCTCTCAACTTCTTTTCTGGGCCCGAGCCCCCGCAATCAGAAATCCCAGTCTGTGCCATGGAGCTGTATGTCCGCTGATGGCTCCCCGAATGTGCAACGTCATCGTCTCACATGTCATGAAGCCGATTGTTCACATCTATCCAAGGAATGGCCGCCCTTCTCCGCTCTCGCTTGGCGCGTAGAGTGTGGGGTGTGACTCATCTCCGATACACGCTCCGCATCGGGGCCACCGTGTTTGGCCTCAGCGCCATCGCGCTGATCGTCTTCCCGGCATTCTTTCTTGACCTCCTGGGACTCCAGGCCGATCTCCCGCTGATCTGGTCCATGGTCATGATCGGAATCACGTTGGTCGCACTGACGGGCAACATGGCGGTCGTCTCCGTGAGCGCCAGTGACGGCGGTGTGCGGGTAGCCAGTGTGGTGATGCTCTTTGCGGCTGCAGGCCTTGGCATGATCACGGTGCTGATCCCCGTCGCCTACACCTGGTTCACCCTGGCCTACGCGGCAGTCGGGTTTGGGTTTTCCCTTACTTATCTCGTGGGCCTGCTGCGAGCGCGGCACTCGGGATAGACTCACCGGGTGGCAAACGGGAGTAGCAATCGACTGGTGTGGGTCGACTGCGAAATGACGGGGCTTGACCCCCGGGTCGACGAACTCGTCGAGGTCGCCGTAGTAATCACGGATTACGACCTGAACCTCGTGGACCCCGGTTTTCAGGTCGCCATCAAGCCAAGCGCGAATGCGCTCGCTCAGATGGGTGACTTTGTGCGTGACATGCACACGACCAGCGGCCTTCTCGCCGAGCTGGATTCGGGGCTGAGCCTCCAAGACGCCGAAGCGCGCATTCTTGAGTACATCACCTCCTTCGTTCCAGAGCCTGGTATTGCCCCGCTGGCGGGGAACACGATTGGCACGGACCGAGCATTTATCCAGAAGGAAATGCCTGCGGTGCACGAACACCTGCACTACAGAAATGTTGACGTCTCCAGCATCAAGGAACTTGCGAAGCACTGGTTCCCCAAAACCTATTTCCAGTCGCCCGAGAAGAATGGTGGCCACCGCGCCCTAGCCGACATCATCGAGTCAATTCGAGAACTGGCGTACTACCGGCAAGCGGTCTTCGTTGACGCTCCAGGCCCCGACACCAAGGCGCTCAAAACAATCAGTGAATCAATCCGGGAACACTGGGCCGACCGCCTGTAATACACTGGATGCGCTCCGCCACCCGTGGTGGAGCCTTGGTGGGTATAGCTCAGTTGGTAGAGCGCCTGGTTGTGGTCCAGGAGGCCGCGGGTTCAAGCCCCGTTACTCACCCCAAGTACCTAGCCGGTCGTGACGACCAGGTCGGCGTTGCCTTGGCCGTTGTGAAGCGCTAGGAAGCGTTGCTCCTGGAGCGCCCATCGTTCCCAGTGCGGTGCATACACATCACCATCGCGCTCGAGTGCACGCGCTCTGCGAACATCAGAAGTGGCATCCACCCATACCCGATTAGCCTGGATGGCAAGACCCTCACGACGGATTGCTCCGCACCCTTCGATGACCACTGGCCGATCGGCAGACACCTCGACCCAGTCGGCCGGCACACCCAAGCGCCAATCCCACCGCTGGTAACGCCCAGGCAGTCCCTGCGAGATCGGAACCAGAACATTGCGGTGAATATGCCAGCTTCCTGCATCAAGCCCGTCCCAACCGGGATAGACATCATCAAGGCTGACCAGCACCGCGCTACGCTCTGTGGCCAACCACACCCCGTACTCAGATTTTCCTGACCCTGAAGGACCATCCACCAGGGTGATCATCGCGCTACCTGAGAACTGCATTGAAAGATCCCGTCACTACTGCTGCCCATACGGACACGCCTCCAAGAAGGAGACCACCGAGTGGCCAAAGCCAGTCCTGTGGCATGAATCGTGACTCTCGGTAGTGAGTTCTGGTGGCAGCCCGGCCGAACCCTCGGGATTCCATCGCTCGGCCCAGTGTTTCGGAGCGCCTGATTGTCAGCACAAAGATTGCGACCGCTTCGCGCAGCACGCCGACCAGCCGGCTCTTTCCCGCAAGGCCTCGGGCGCGCTGAGTACCGAGGCGCATCTGCCGATCGCCTGCCACCACCTCGACTAGTCGAAGAGCGGCGAGGCCTCCCATCACGAAGTTCTGCGGTAAACGCGTGTGCTGGGACAGCGCATCGGCGAAACGGGTGGGGTCAACTCGCGAGAGGACGAGTAAAGCTGGCCCGCCAATGGCCAGAATCCGAAGAGTGGTGGCCAGCGCCAAATCCAGCGAACCCTCGGACACGTCAATCAGTCCCCAGGAGAAAAACACGTCCCCAGAGGAATCTCCGTAGAGAGAAATGGTGACACCGGCAAACACGGCGGCCAGTATCACCGGAGCAAGTCGAACGCCCAGTTTCTCGCGGGGAACCCCGAGCCAGGGAACCACCAGGGCAAATAGACCGAGCGCGATTGCCCCGGACACCACGTCGAGCGTTGAGATGAGCGCAACAGCGGCTGCCACAGCAGCACCGACCAAAGCCAAGGGGTTCGCTCGAGACAGCGGGCTAGAGATTGCGGGCTGGGTCGGGTTGATATTTCCGGCCAAGCCAGAAAGCTCAACGACCTTCGCCCCCAACCTGTCGACTAGGTCTCGGTCGTGAGTCGCCACGACAACAGCAATACCGTCATGTGAAAGCGTGTGCAACCAATGGATGAGTTCGGTCCTGGCGGCTCCATCAAGAGATTGGCTTGGTTCATCCAGCACCACAAGCGCAGGCGAGTGCAGTGTGGCGAGTGCCAGCGCCAGCCGGCGTCGCTCTCCCCCGCTGAGCTTGAGCGGATGAACCTCGAGAAGCGATTCCAGGTGCCAACGGGAAATTGCCTCTCCGACCTTTTCGGTGCTGGCACCGGACGCTGAGAGTTCCACCAAAACCGTGCTGAAGTGAAAGGAGTGAGCCGGATTTTGAGGCACGAAGCCGACAAACCTGGAGAGCTCTCGCGAATCCAGAAGGTGTGGGTCCTGTGGCACTGCGATGCGCCCGGATAACGGTGCCAGCACTCCCGCCAGAGTGAGAGCAAGCGTCGTCTTACCCGATCCATTGGGACCCATCAGTGCCACAATCTCGCCTGCGCGAATGTCGAGGCTAACTAACGCAGACCCTGCCACAACGCCGTCCCTTGAGCCCACGAGATCGCGGCACTCAAGGACTGACTCACCCGGAGCCGCGGGCGGGAGCGCAGGTATGGGCGCTTTCGTCGCTGGCGCACCTTCCGCCTTGTCCACAGAGATAATGCGGCCGTGCTCCAGTGTGATCACGGTGTCGATGAGGGGAAGCCAGGGTGTGGCGTCATGATCGACGATGAGAATCGTGGCCGAGCGGCCCTCCGCCACGGCCCGCACAGCCCGCACTACAGCCGACGCGCCCTCCGCATCGAGTGCGCTGAGGGGTTCATCGAGCACTAAGACCTCGGGCTGGAGCGCTAGCGCACCGGCGAGCGAGAGCCGCTGGCGTTGGCCACCCGAGAGCACCCTGGTGGGACGGTTTCCGTCGAGACGGAGTTTCACAGCATCGAGAGCCAGGTCGATGCGTTCCTGCATGAGCTCGCGCGGCACCAGGGTGTTTTCCAAGCCAAAGGCAACGTCATCGTGGAGCCGCGCCATCACTGTCTGATCCTCGGGTTGCTGCAGGACGATTCCGACCCGTGGTGAATCTTCAGCGACGCTGAGAGCACCGCTCCCGGTGCCATCCTCAGGCGACTCCAGTAGCCCTGCGATTGCGAGAGCCAGAGTGGACTTACCAGAGCCCGAAGGTCCCTGAATCAGGACTCGCGACCCTGCCGGAATGCTGAAGCTCACGTCGCTAAGGGCAGGCGCAGACCGCCCCGGATAGGTCCACCCAAACTCGGTGGCGACTACCGGGGCAGCCTGCAGCAAATTCAGGACCGTAGCGCACCTGCTCGGTGGAGGCCCCGCTCGATTGCCCAACTACCAAGACCTGCAACCAGGACCCCCGACACAATCGAAGAGAGCCCGTAGATCACAAAGAACTCGGGACCAGCTCCTGCGTAATAGAGAGTGAGATCAAGTGCAGCCATGGCCGCACCGGCACTAGCCCCCGCAACCAGGGCTGCGACTACATTCCAGAGCCGGTAGGCAAACAGAGCAAAGATGAGCTCTGCTCCCAGACCCTGGACGGCGCCATAGACCAACGTAATGACCCCCCATTGGCTTCCCATCAGCGCCGAGACGGTGGAAGCCAGGATTTCGCCGTAAAGCGCAGCGCCTGGACGTCTGACTACAAGAGCCGTCAAGAGGCCACCAATCAGCCAGACCCCGTGGCCGAGCGCTTGGAACCCCGGCAGCAGAGCCCCCAGTGGTTCAAGCACTGGGACATGGGCAATGTTCCACAGGGCAAAAAGCCCTCCCGCCATTACCCCGACGACGCTCGCGAGGACAATGTCCCGTGGACGCCACCGCAGACGATTCGATGCAGTTGTCATAGTCGTGCCTTTCATCAACGTGTGTTGGATGGGGCACGGGATAGAGATGTCCTCCCTTCGCTGGCATAACCCAGATCAGGTTCGACGGTCGAAACCTCGCGGTTTCCTCTCAGTCCAACTTTCCTTGGACTCCCGTGTACGACTCTCAGCTTAGAGCTTGAGGCTCTCGCGAAGTTTCATACCCCACCGCAGGCTCTTCGCGATCGGGTAAAGGCCCAGGACCGTCCACTGCGGAATGCGCAGAATCTTCTTGCGTAACCCGTGGTGGTTGTAGGTGGTGTCGAAACGTTTTGCATAGGCGAGAAAGTCAGCGGGAGAATCATCAATCCGCCGGGTGGACATTCCCGCAACCATGCTCGGTGCGTACACAATGTTGAACCCATCGTCATAGAGGTGGACCGACAGATCGATGTCCTCAAACATCTCTTTGTCGGCATCCAAACAAATGTTGTCCCGGACGGCTTCCCAGGCCTCGCGACGCAGAGCCATGTTGGTGCCAAACAGAAAGTGGTATCGCTTCACTAAGCGGGAGATAGCCCGTCTTGTGGTGTCATCAGCCTTGGCCATATACCGACGAAGGGGCATGTCGTAGTAGATGACGGGGCCGGTAGCTGCGTGAACGTCGGTGTTCAGAAAGACCTTTTTGGTTTCTTCCACCCAGTTGGGCTCGAGGATCGAATCGGAATCGATGCGCCCGATAACGTCTGAGGTCACGGCATCAAAGCCCATGTTTCTGGTGGGTGTGATTCCCTGTGCTTCGTCTTGTCGAAGCACAATGAGCGGAGCATCGGGGAACTCCTTCTTCAATTTCTTGAGAATCGCCCGTGTCTGGTCCGTGGACTTGTTATCGACAACGATGATTTCTTCGGCGGGAACCGTCTGATGAATAGCTGCCTGAACACAGGCTCTAATCGTGTCTTCCTCGTTGTAGGCGGGAATGACGATTCCCACGGTAGGAATGCGGTCTGCTAATGGCATGTCAGTGACCCCTCAGGAGACTGGAGCTTGAAGTAATTGAACAACGACTTGGCCACCTTTGGTGGGCTGGGTATCGACATCTTCGAAACCCCATCGCCGATGGAATCGAAGACTACCGGGGTTGGGTGGCTCCAGGTTGACTTCACACGTAACACGCTCGCGGCCATCGGTTCGCGCGCGGTCAAAAATCTGCTGGTAGAGCGTGGAACCAAGGCCAAGACCGCGGCTTTCGTCGGTCAGCACAATGCGGTCAATGTAGAGGTGGTTCGTAAACCTGGACTCGAAGAACACGTAGTTTTCACTCGGATAGTCAAGACCGGGATCCATCGCCATCACAAAACCCAGCGGCGTCCCTTCCTGGTCCTCGGCAATCAGCGCGAGAGAACACATCGACAGCAGCCCCTGCATCTCCTCGCTCGTTGCCATCGGAACAGCGGGGTAGCCAGAGTTATTGATGGCAACGAGCGCGTCGACGTCATCGTGAGTGCAGGGCCTGATTGTGGTCACCGAAGTATTCTCTCAGGCTCTACCACCCCAGCGTGCCAGGGGCGCCCTTAAATGGTCCCGTAACGCGAGAGGTAATCCACCCACCGTAGAAGTCCCCTTCTTGGGCTTGCACCACTTCGCCATTAACAGTGCACTGATCCACTCGACCGGGGTATAGGGCAATGTGATCCAGTAGCTCCAGATATCCGGGGCTGGGGTCTGGGTACCACCACACCGCACGGGAGAGGTGACTGTCCCCCACCACAAGATCCGCATAGGACGCAAGCCCTTTGAATTCGCAGAATGTGCTGCCCTCGACTGGCTCAAGAACGCTGAGATCAACATCACGTCTTGGCAGGTAATAGGTGGGCGGGTGCGAGGTTTCCAGGATTCGAAGAGGTGAGGCCGTATCCACAATCACCTGACCGTTGTGGGTGACCACCACATGGTCACTGGACTGCTCTAGTCGTGGTGGCCTGGGGTAGTCCCAGACCGACTCCGTCTCTGCCATAGCGCCCCCTCATTGGACTATCTCTGCCCGTGAGGCTAACTGCAGAAACCTGGAGAATATCTCGTCCAGACTTTCGCTAGGTAGATGGCTTCTTTCGCGCTACGCTGGGCCCTGTCGTATTGAGCCGACAATTCTTATCCATAATCTTCGGATTGCGGTGTGCTCTTGTGAGTGTGGGGTTGGCGGTAGTTTCGACCGTTGGTTTCGAACGTCGAACCTACGCACCACAGCACCACAGAAAAGAGATACACAATGGCAACCGGAATCGTTAAATGGTTCAACGGTGACAAGGGC
>JBIIFP010000005.1:0-39278 GCA_044237205.1 Pontimonas sp.
CGTGGAAACCAGTGGTCAAGTAGAACGCAGAGCCGTAGGCGTCGGAGTTCAAAGCAATGCCTTCCGAGACGAGCACTGCATACTCCAGAACCTGGCCGGCGACGAAGACCGCGCCCATCGCGTAGGTCAGGAAGAACCACTCGATCATGCCCCACTGGGTGGGCTTCCACCCAGTCGCTCGGGCTTGGAGTCGCTCTGCTGCGAACACACCAAACTGTGCGGTGACACTGGAGAGCACCAGAATCGTGGTGTTAATCAGAGCGAAGGGAACATCGAGGAGAGCGGTGTTCGCTTCCCACAACTCGGGGGAGGTGGAGCGAAGCGTGAAGTAAATCGCGAAAAGACCGGCGAAGAACATCACTTCGCTTCCGAGCCACACAATTGTGCCCACGGCAACGACGTTTGGTCGGTTCACCGCGGGCGCCCGGAATGAGGAAGATATCGATGCGCTCGTCACCCCTCTATTATGCCTGATGCGTAGCTGGGATTTTGTCGAGCGACATGCCAGGAATCCTGGAGATAGCATGGTTTCATGACGTCATCCTTCTCGTGGCCTGCGACCCTGAACGGTCTTCTCGAGCGTAAAGATCTCTCGATCGCAGAAGCCGGGCGGGCCATGGAAGCCGTAGTGGCGGGGGAGGCCACTGACGCCCAGATCGCCGCATTCCTTGTGGCCCTGCGGGCAAAGCCAGAAACCGTGGATGAAGTGGTGGGTTTTCGCGATGCTGCCTTGCGTCACGCAGTTGCGTTGCCCATCGATTCCATGGTTCTTGACATTGTGGGGACCGGGGGAGACCCCTATGGAGCAGTGGTCAATGTCTCCTCGATTGCCTCTATCGTCGCCGCAGCAGCCGGTGTTCCTGTCGCAAAGCACGGAAACCGTGCCGCCAGCTCCTCCTCAGGCGCCAGCGATGTACTCGGGGTGCTGGGCGTCAACATCGACCTCGAACCCCAGCGCGTAGCGGATGTCTTTCACCAGGTAGGGATTACCTATGTGAACGCGGCCAAGTTCCACCCTGGCTTCCGTCATGCGGCAACTGCCCGCAAAGAAATAGGCATTCCCACCGTTTTCAATATTCTGGGCCCGCTGTGCAACCCGGCCAGGCCAGAAGCCAGTGCTGTGGGGGTTTCGAACCTTGCCCGCGTCCCGCAAATGGCGGGTGTATTTAGAACCAGGGGCGCTACAGCACTCGTCTACCGCGGTGATGATGGCATCGACAAGATGACGACCACTGGCCACACTCACGTGTGGGAGGTGTCCATGGGTCACATCCGCGAGCAAGACATCAACTCGGCGGAGCTCGGGATCGCGCAGGCTGACGTCGAGGACCTGCTCGGGCACGGTCCGGAACACAACGCCCAATTAGCCCTCGAAGTGTTGGGCGGGAGCACGGGACCCGTGAGAGACATCGTGGCACTCAATGCCGCAGCTGGTTTGGTCGCGTTTGCGCTGGCCGGGGATCCTTCTCAGAGAGAACGTGGCTTGTTGGAGCGCCTGGCGGAAAAACTCGAAGTCGCCTACGCGACCATCGACTCGGGTGCCGCGGCTGCGAAGTTGACGGAGTGGGCAGCAGCGACCCAGTCGTCGTGAGCGGGGAGACGGCCGGCCGTGGTTGCCTTCGCCAATCTGACATAATATAGATTATCGGACACTAGAGCTCAAGTCTGAGGCGCGAGACCAGATCCGGAAGGAACTCCGGCTCGTAGGGTGTCGCGCTCCTTCTAATCTCCTCGGCGGTAAACCAGCCCCAGTCAGACACGTCGTGGTGTTCCTCAGGGGTCCAGAATTCGTTGGATGGTTCAAAACGTTCGGCGCGAACCCAGAAGTATTCCGCGTGTCCCCTATCGTGGTCTGCCTGGTCCCATGAGACCTCAAAGTCATAGAACCACACCGGTTCGCCCGCATCGGCAAACCTTTGCCCGGTTTCCTCAAAGAGCTCTCTGAGCGCAGCCTCAGGGTGGGTCTCACCGGGATCCACGCCGCCACCGGGTGTTATCCAGCGGGAAAAACCTGAGGAATCAGGCGCCATGGTGTTGAACAGCAACACAGCACCGCTGGGGTCCATCAGGACGATTCGGCTCGTGTTTCGCAGGCCAGGCAGGGCTACCACCGCGTTCCCTGGGCTAGTGACCGGGGAGAAAGGTCGACACGTCGCCGACGAGCCGGGTGTGGTCGGCGGGGACATCCTCCACTACGGCGGCGGCAACCTCCGCGGCAAATTCCTCGACGTTGTAGAGCTTTCCCACCTGCTCTTTACGCAGCTCAAGGACACCGGGATTCACTCGGTTCAGAAGCGTCGCAGTAGCTGTCCCTTCAATCATGTCCCCGGACACCACCACGAAGTGGACCCCCTGAGCACTCATGGCGTCGATCATTCCCCGCAGAGCGTCCTCACCAGCCCGTTTGGAGAGTGCGACTGGCAAATACTCGGGCATAGTCTCGACCTCGCGAATAAAGTGCGCCTGATGGCTGGTCACGAAGACCACCCGGGACCCACGATCCATGATGGACAGAGCCGCCATCAGAAGGCCCACTTGAGCGTCTCTATTGAGCTTCATCGCGTAGTCCTCAGCCATGTCGGCTTCCATGCCGCCTGAGGCGTTCAGGACGAGTATGTCGAGCCCACCCCAGGTTTCTTTGATTTGGGAGATCATG
Organism: Pontimonas sp.; assembly: GCA_044237205.1. Classification (GTDB taxonomy): domain Bacteria; phylum Actinomycetota; class Actinomycetes; order Actinomycetales; family Microbacteriaceae; genus Pontimonas. The sequence continues at coordinate 2,657 of JBIIFP010000005.1, forward strand.
CGGGTCACGCCGACGGCATCGGTGAGGTCTGCACCAATTGCGAGGGCCGCGCCGCCACTGGCTTCAATGTCCGCGACGAGTTTGTCCGCTCGTGCAACTTTGTTGCGGTAGTTGATCGCTACGGAAGCACCCGCCTCAGCCAGATACAAGGCTGTTTGCGCGCCAATGCCCCTGGATGAGCCGGTAACAAGTGCTCGCGCGCCGGTGAGTTGGCCGGGAAGCAAGGGATTAGTCATTCCCAAATCGTACCCTCGACCGTTCATCTTCCAGACCTATACTGACCCTCAACACGCCAAACGGAAGTGGTGATTTGTGCCCTACTTTGACGGCCAAACCCCGAGAGTTATTGCGCACCGCGGCTTTCCTGCCGAACACGCTGAGAACACAATCGGGGCGTTTCGCGCAGCGCTCGATGTTGGCGCTGATCTATTGGAGACCGATGTTCACCTCAGTAAAGACGGGCACGTCATCGTGGCTCACGATCCTGACTTGTCTCGAGTTGCTGGCCTCGCCGGCCTCGTCTCCGACTACACGGCGGCAGAATTAACCGGCATTGATCTGGGATTCGGCCAGGGCTTCCCGAGCCTGGTGGAAGTTCTTGAGGCTTTTCCTCAGGCGAAATTCAACATCGACGTCAAAGTGCCCGAGGTGGTTGATCCCTTTGTCGACGTTGTAACCCAACTTCATGTTCACGATCGGATTCTTGTCGCGTCCTTTGATGAGCCCTCGCGCGCTAAGGCGGTCTCGAAATTGCCGGGTGTGGTGAGCAGCGCAACCTCTGGCCATGTAATCGAGGGGCGCTTGCGGTCGTGGTTGGGGCTCTCCGGGGCGACCTGGACAATGCCGCCTGAAATCCGAGCGGTTCAGGTGCCGCTGGTGCACTGGGGTATGGCGCTGGTGACTCCGAGTTTTCTTCGGATGGTTCACCGGAAAGGACTTGAGGTGCATGTCTGGACAATCAACGACGCGAAAGACATGGAGCGCTTGCTCGAGATGGGCGTCGATGGCATCGTCACGGACCGCGCTGACATTGCCGCAGAGCTCGTCGCGAAGCGACGCGCACTGCTTTAGCTAGACGCTCCCGATTCACCACGGCGATAGCGCCCGTAGTGGCCCGCGCCCGCCACGATGAGACCGGCCAGAGTAAAGCCGACAACCCCGAGCTCGATGTTTCGTCCGATCAGTGTGGCCGGCGTTTGGTAAGTAGCGAGGGGAACGTCGAGGACCATGTGGCCTTCGGTGTAGGTGGGTAAACGATCGAGTTCGGCGCCGGTTGGATCCATGATCGCGCTTGTCCCCACGGTGGAGATGTTGACCACGCTGCGACCCGTCTCGATTGCGCGCATCTTCGCGATTGCTAGTTGTTGAACGCTCTGGTCGGTCTGACCAAAATCAGCATTGTTGGTGGGGGCAAAAATGATGTCCGCTCCCCCGTCCATCATCGACCACAGGATTTCGTCATCGACGATGTCGTAACAGATGGCCACTCCCCCGATTGCGCCGGCAACGTCGAAGACCGTATCGCGCTCTCCGAAGGAGTAATCCCTGGGAATCATGTCGAAGAGCGGCGGTGCCAGCGGATAGAAAAAGTCCCGCGCTGGGAGGTATTCAGCGAAGGGAACCGGGTGGATCTTGTCGTACTGATCTCGGACAATGGGGCGTCCCAGGTCATCGTCGAAATCCCACAGCAAAATACTGTTGAACGTTTCCTCCCCGGATTTAGTAATTGTTCCGACAATCAGAGGAGCATCCATTTCCCTCGACACCTCGGTCGCGATTGCTGCGGCCTCGGGGAAGCGCAGGGGGTCAATGTCGGATGCGTTCTCAGGCCAGACCACGACATCCACATCGAGTCCATAGAGCTCCCGGGTCACCAGGTAGTGATCGCGCAGGTTGTCTCCGCGCTCGTACTGCGCGAACAACCCGGCATCGGCATTTCCCTGCACCGCCAGCACACGCAGAGCACCAGACGTGGTCACTGGGTATGACGGCCACACCAGCAGAGCCACTGCCACAGCGACCCCTAAGCCAGCTCTGGACTCAGGAGCCAGGCGACCCTCGGCCACCAGGGCCACTACGAGTGCGGCGGTCCACGCGAGGAGGAAGCTCATGCCGCTGGTACCCACCCACGCGACCAGCGACGCTAGGGGGCCCTCAGACTGGCTTTGTGCGATGCGCCCCCAGGCGAAACCGCCGAAAGGGAATACAGACGCAACAGCTTCTCGGAGTGTCCACGCGCCGCCCACCAGGGCGGGGACAATGCCCAGTCGCCCGGCAACAGTGTTCCACTGGCGTGAACCGTAGCGCCAGATAAGAGCGATGAGCGCCATCCCCAGGGAAAAGAGGAAAACCTGCGCAAGGGTGAGAGCAATCCAGGGAATCAGACCCAGGTAGACGGTGAGCCACCAGATCATGATTCCGTAGAAGCTAAACCCGCCGAGGGCTCCGATGAGCCAAGCTTTTCCCAGACCGAAACCGCGCACGGAAGCCATCATGAAGGCGGTGCCGAGCAGTGTCAGAGGCCACCAATCGTGATCTGGGAACCCCAGATCCATGAACCATCCCGCCAGTACCGCAAGGGCGAGCGCCGCGGGAAAGGGCAGCACAAAACCCAGAAATGCGCGGTTACGGCGCTCGATTACGTTAGTGAGTCTCATCAGCCACAAAGCCTAAACCACACTACTGAGAGCGACGATGCCGCGAAACACGGTCGCCCTGGAGCTCAGTGCCGCGCGTTGCACCGGTCCTTCGCCGCTGGAGGAGATTTGGTCGAGGACATCGATGACCTGTTTGCACCAGCGAACAAAGTCCCCCGCGGTGAGTTCGCCCTCGTCGAGAACATCCTCGAGTCGCTCGCCAGAAGCCCACCGATAGAGCGGCAGAGCCAATTGCGCAGAGAGGTCGGTGCCCTCGGGCAGTTGGTGTTCGCGCTCTAGAGCAGCAAGTTTGGAGCGCTGTCGCCTGGTTTCGGCGAAGGCATGGGGGAACTGGCCTGCTGGCATGTCTTTGGGGTGGACGGCGGTGTCATCCCGGCGCGGTTCATAGACGAGTGTCGCCACCACAGCAACGAGTTCCGGGCCACTGAGCTCGCTCCAGACCTGACGCCTCAGGCACTCTGCAACAAGCAAATCCCGCTCTCCATAGATGCGTCTCAGAGTTTCTCCGTGGGGGGTCAGACTCAGGTCCTCCCCCTCGCCGGTCAGATAGCCGGCTTCGATCAGAACCTCGAGAATTCGGTCAAATACAACCGAGATTGCTGCTGTTCGACTCTTAATTTGGCGCCTGATGCGATCTGTTTCGCGCTCGAGTTTCCACCACCGCTCAGCCCAGCGCGCGTGCTGCTCCCTCTCGGGGCATGAATGGCAACTGTGGCGCTTCATTACCGCGCGCAACCGGCTGAGGTCCTTACCGACTTCGCCGCCCGCCTTCTGAGATTTGCGTTGGCCGTGTTCCCGCTCAAGATCGCTGAGTTGTCGGCGAAGCCCTGCGTATTCTCGGAAATCTCCGAGGTGGCACTCGAGCGACTTCGCATAACCGGCGAGGGACTCATCGTTCTTGCGCACGGTCCGAGCAAGCTCGACAACGTGACGGTCTGCCTGGAACTGCGCAAACGATGACTCCAGTACACCCCTCGTGCGCTCCACGCCAAACTGAGCGATCAGATTGACTGCCATGTTGTAGGTAGGGCTGAAACTTGATTTGAGTGGATAGGAACGCCTAGAGGCCAATGCGGCAACGGCTTCTGGGTTGATGCCGGGTTGCCAAATAATGACGGAGTGTCCTTCATCATCGATCCCGCGGCGTCCCGCACGGCCGGTGAGTTGCGTGTATTCACCGGCCGTAATCGGCACCCGTGCTTCGCCATTGAATTTTTCGAGCTTCTCGAGAACAACCGTTCGCGCTGGCATGTTGATACCCAGGGCCAGTGTTTCTGTCGCGAAGACTACTTTGAGTAACTTGCGGCGGAACAGTTCCTCGACGGTTTCTTTGAAAATCGGCAACATGCCCGCGTGGTGGGCGGCCACGCCCCGGACGACGCCATCGAGCCAGGAGTGATAGCCCAGAACCGCTTTGTCGTCATCGTCGAGGCGCTGGCAACTCTCCTCGACGAAATCAAGAATCTGGTCCTGTTCCTCGTGGCTTGTGAGCTTCACTCCGCCGCGCAAAACCTGGGTCACCGCCTGATCACAGCCTGCTCTGGAGAAGATGAAGAAAATCGCGGGCAGCAAATGATCCCCATCAAGCATGCGGATCACGTCAGAGCGATACACCTTGTGTTTATTGTCCTCAAAGCGGGCGTAGCGGGGCGCACCTCTCGTGCGCCCTCGTCCCGTCGAATGGCGGCCCAGCATCTGGGCCATGCTGACAACCTCGGGATTCACTTCCAACGAGGCCTTCTTTTTCGCGAAAAGCGGGAGCAGCTTGTGGGCAAACATCATGTGTTGGTGGAGGGGCACCGGGCGCTCCTCCGAAACGATGACGTCAGTGTGTCCTCGAACGGTGTGTAGCCAGTCCCCAAATTCCTCCGCGTTGGAGACCGTGGCGCTCAGTGAAATCAGTTGAACCCAGGATGGCAAGTGGATAATGACCTCCTCCCACACGGCCCCGCGGAAGCGATCAGCAAGGTAGTGAACTTCGTCCATGACGACATAGCCAAGGTTCTCCAACAGCGCGCTGCCGGCATAGAGCATGTTGCGGAGCACCTCTGTGGTCATGATCACCACCCTGGCGCCAGGGTTAATACTCGTATCGCCAGTCAGTAATCCGATTTCTGAATATCCGTAGCGTTCGACTAGCTCCTGATACTTCTGGTTGGAGAGCGCCTTCATGGGTGCTGTGTAAAAGACTTTGACCTGGGGCTGTTGCAGCGCCACGTGAATAGCGAACTCGGCCACAATTGTCTTTCCGGCCCCAGTGGGAGCCGCCACCAAGACGCCCTTGCCGGACTCCACGGACTCGCAGGAATTAATCTGGAATGGGTCGAGATCGAAGCTCAAACCGTTGCGAAACTCATCGAGGCGGGGAGATTTCCTCCTCGATGCGGCCGCCCGGTAACGCTCGGCGGGGCTGGCCTCAGCCATGGGAACCGGTGTCTGCTCCCCCGATAAGTTTTGCTGCTTTTCTGGCAACGCGCGCGTCGTTGATGGCGGTAATCCCGGCGGCTATGAAATAGAGAATGATCATGGGAATCGCGAGAAGCACCATCGACACCACGTCCGCAGCCGGTGTCGCGAGAGCGGTAAAGAGTGCGATGGTCACAATGGCCCAGCGCCATCCTTGGATGATTGCCTTCGCGCTCAAAACGCCAATGACATTGAGCAATACCAGGAACACCGGGAGGACAAAGCCCACCCCGACAGCGAGCACGAGTTTCAGGGCGAAATCCAGATAGACCTTCGCGGTCAACAGGGTCGAGGACTGTTCCGGTGCGAAGCTCGTGAGGAGCACAACAATGTTGGGTAACACCCACCAGCCGGCGGTGACACCTGCGAAAAACAGAGGCACAGCTGCTGCCAAAAATCCGACAGCGTAGCGACGCTCTCGCCTCTTCAGCGCTGGAACGAAGAAGGCCCAGATTTGGTAAAGCCACAGCGGTGCCGCCATCACGATTCCCAGCACCAGAGAGATGGCGACCTTGGTGTCAAACGCCTCGGTGACCGAGGTGTAGTTGATGTCTGCGTCTCTGTTGGTTTCGCGGGCGATCTCCATCACCGGTTCACTCAAAGCCGCCCAGACGGGGTCTGCGAGAAACCAACCCCCAATAGCGGCCAGAACTATCGATAAGCCGACGATGCCGAGTCTCCGGCGAAGCTCAAGAAGGTGGTCTCCGAGGGTCATCCGGCCCTCGGGAGACTTCGAACGGCGGCGAGACTCCGCCACGGTTACCGGGTGGGGGCGTCTGGCCCGTCGGACCCCTTGCCGCCGGCAGTGGAGTCTTTGGGGTTGTCTTCGCCACGAACTTCGGTTTTGAAGATCTTGAGTGATTGCCCGAGGCTCTTTGCCAAACCGGGAAGCTTTGGGGCACCAAAGAGGAGCAAAACGACGACGAGGACGATGAGGCCAGTCCAGCCACCCAGATTTCCAGACACAGTGTTCCCTTTCTCTTGATGCGATGCTCACTCTAGCACCGAGGGGCGAATTAGCCTCTCGGTTGGTATGCCACCAGCGCATCCTTGGCAAAGTCTCGAACGGCGGCCACGGCGGACACCGGAGCGACGATCGTGACAAGGGTGGTGTGGGCGGCGGCAAAGCGCGTCAACGATCCATAATGGGCAAAGGGAATCTCGAGTCGTAGCGCCCCCTCCCCCACCGGCTGGGTAAATCCGCGGGGAAGGTAATCCGCAATAACCGGGAGTGCGCCCACCGTGGTGTCGATGCCTACGGTGATGTCGTCGCTTGATGGCTGGAAGAGCTCTGGGGAAATATCGTCGATGAGCGAATCATGGTTACCCTGCGGTTTTTCAGTTGGCTCCACACTTTCCATGTGGTCAACCCGAAATGTCCGAAGCGCTTGCCGATGGTGACACCATGCCCGCACGTACCAGGCCGCATCTCTCGATTCCAGGACGAGGGGGTCAACCAGTCTGGTCGCGGTCTCTCCAGCCTTGTTGTGATAGAGGATCGAGACCGCAACCTTGGCGTCAATAGCGTCATTGAGAATCTGGAGGTGGCCTTCAGCCGCCGGCTGGGCGATCGCGATTCTGTCCGAATAACCGTGGGAGCTTCCCCGCCTGATTTTGCCCAGTACCTCATCGATATCCCCTCGACCCGAATAGGCCGGGTGAGCAGCCAAATACTGGAGTCCCGCAATCAGCGCCGATGCTTCGCGGGCAGTGAACCTGGGTGAGTGGTCAATCGCGACGGTGTTCCAAAAAGTAATGAGGCGCTGCTCCTCAAAAAGGTCCCAGTCGATATCGAAGAGGTCGAGATGGGAGTAGGCGAGGTTTTCTCCGGGTATACCCGCGCAGGCGATCAGCTGGACTGCCTCGACGATGTCCTCCTCGCTGCGCTGGAACTGGCGCGCGGCTTCTGACACGCTGACTTCACCTTTGTCGAGCACATAGGGAACCAAAGCCAGCAAGAGCATGAGGTTGTCGGTCGCTCCAGGACGTGGGCTCTTAGCCATGCGCTCTCACCAACGCTTCTAGATTCGCGATGACCCGGTTGCGAATCTCCGGCGGATCGAGCACCACAACATCTGAACCCCAGGACGTCAGCTCGTTAGCAAAAACATCAGCATCGGTGAAGTGTGCAATAAAACCCCCCTCGCCGCTCTTGGTCCCCGCTCGGGCTCGCAGGGCGCTAGCCGCATCCGTACCTGGCTTCACCTGAAGGGTGGCGGTGTTCTTCTCATACAGTTCGTGTAGCTCCCGGAGTGCACGATCGGCGATTCCCGCAGGCCCGGGGATTGCAGGAGTGGAGCCCAGCGGGTTCACGGTGGAGACGATCCGCCGTAACAGGAAAGTTCGTTCCTGGTTGCTCTGGGAATCATGTCCCATCACGTGCCAGCGGCCTTCGTGGTTGACGAGCGCCCAGGGCGACATGGTCCGGCTCGTCGCTTGTCTCTCGCCAGGCTTGAGATACGAGAAACTCACCTGTATCGACTTATCGATGGCTTCCCGTAGTGTCGCCAGCGCAGGTTCCCGGGTGCTGAGAATCGGAGCGAAGCCCAGCAGGGTTTCGTCAACGAGCGCCCCCAGTGAGGCGAGCTTGATCTGCGCGGTCTTTGCGTCCTGCGAGAGGCTCCCCTCACGCCAAACGGCCGCTGCCAGGTTGAGCAGAGCAATATCTCGAGAGCTAAAGACAACGTCGTCTGGCAGGTCATAGTCGCCCTTCGGGATTCGATAGAGCGTGCTCTTGTTGTTGCCGTCCTCTTCTGGAGGAATAAGTGCTTCCAAGGGAATACCAAGCTCGCGGAGGGAATCTTTATCGCGCTCAAAGCGCCGCTCAATGCTCTCTCGCGCCATCCCCGCGTCGGTATCTTCGCGGTAGCCGCGAACTGTCGTGAGAATCTGGTCTTTCGTGAGCCCCTGGCTTGTCGCCATCAGCGCAAGAATCAGGTGGAAGAGTCGGTCCTCGGGGTTGACGGTGCTAAGCGAGCTGGCCACGCGCTCATCCTAGGGCGCGAGGCCCAGGGCCGTATTACTTGGCAATACCGAGAATGTCGAAGACATAGACCAGTGTCGAACCATCAGGGACGCCCGCTGGAGCCTGGCCCGCTGGGTAACCAAGGATAGGCGGAATAGAGACAAGAACCTGAGAGCCCACGGTCTGGCCGATCAATGCCTGGGCCAGCCCCGGGATGACACCGACGCCCTCGCCGGCGGTGAAGCTATCAAGCGCCACCAGTGATAACGGGACGCCCTGCTCGAAGCTCGTGCTGAAAATCTCCCGGGTTTCCCACACCGCACCGGTGAAGTGCGTGGTGACAAAGTCGCCCTCTTGGATAGCCACTCCGTCACCCTGTTTGAGGACGGAGACACGGAGTTCCGTGGGAATCGGCGCGTTCGGGAAGCTCAGGCCATGCACACCCTCATCTGTCTGGACAACGGTGGGCATCCCGGACTCAGGAAGACGCGGGCTGCCATTCGCCTTCCGGGGATATGTCTGGTGAACATCCACGACTAACACAATCGTGGATTCGTTCGTGATGGTCGCATCACCCTCGACAGGGCCAAAAACATCCTCCACAGTGGTGGTCACAACAACCTGTGCTCCTGGTTGCTGACATTCCAAGATTGCAGAAAGGACATCCTCAGAAGAAGAGTCGATAACACGACGAACCGGATTGCCTGCCTGGTAATCCGAGCCCGTCAGGTATTCGCCGGTAGCGCCGAGGAAGATGTTGAGGTCAAAATCGACGAATCCTGTGGCTCTGGCAGGCTCGCCCGAGCCGGCTGTCACAGCGCTGAGTTCCCGGCCGGTGGTCTTGAGAGGCGTGGGGAAGCTTGCCTGCGGGGTGCCCTCATCGGAGCTTGTAACCTCCACGAGAGCTGAGGCTTTACCTGGCTGGTAGGGGGACTCGCACGCTTGGGGAAAAGAGGCGGTAATTGCTCCAACCACGACTGCTCCGGAAGCGAGGACAACAATAGAGGCGATAGCCAAGGAAACTTTCGACATAGTGCCAACCAGTCTATCGAGCGGTCCTGTGCTTAGGGTGATTCAGAGCGGGTGGCCCGCTCCTTCGCCTGGCGCACAGTTTTCCGGATGGTCTTATCGTTTGCTGCTCTCTGCCCGGTCGCGCCGGGTGTCCACGCTTCAATATCGTCTACCGAATACTCGGGCTTCGTGTGGTGCCGCTTCGTCGGTGGGATCTCCACGCCAGGGGCCACGATCCTTGTGGTCATCACAAACCCGGTGTGGCCAATCATCCGGTGTTCGGGGCGAACGGCAAGCCCTTCCACGTGCCAGGGTCGCACGAGAACTTCCTCAGAGACAGACGGTGTGAAGCGGCCGGTCTCGCGGAGGGCTTCGACCACCCTGGAGAGTTGTGTCGCAGTGGCGACATAGACGGCCAACACTCCCCCGGGTTCCAGGACGTGAGCAACCGCATCGACGCACTCCCAGGGAGCCAGCATGTCCAGAATCACGCGATCTACGCTCATCGCCGGCAGCGACATCGCGACGTCCTGGAAATCCCCTACCGTGCACTCCCAGTGGGCCGGTGTGGAGCCAAAGAATGTGAGGACATTGGCTGTTGCAATCTCCGCGAATTCTTCCCGGCGCTCGATGGAGAGCACGCTGCCGGACTCCCCCACTGCTCGGAGCAATGACAGAGTGAGAGCACCCGAGCCCACTCCCGCCTCCAGCACACGGTGACCAGGCGCCACGTCGGCAACGGCCACGATGTGTGCGGAGTCTTTGGGGTAAATGATCGCTGCGCCACGAGCCATGGAGAGCACAAAGTCGCCGAGTAATGGCCGGAGAGCCAAGTAGGGCACACCGTTGGTGGTGGTGATCACGGAACCTTCGGGCTTGCCGATTACATCGTTGTGAGCGAGGGGTCCTTTATGCGTGTGGTACTGGCCACCAGCCTCCAGGGTGATGGTGTGGAGTTTTCCCTTGGGGCCACGAAGTTGAACGTGATCGCCAATCGCAAATGGTCCCCGGCGAACCCTCACGCTGTGGCTCCCGCACTGTGGGAGCGCCAGGTCTCGGCCAGGTGCCCGAGACCGCGACCCTCGAGGGACTCCCAGAGCTCATGGACGTGCTCGCTCGGGATGTCGACGTGAAGAGGAATTCCTATCGTGATCGCGCCAGCAGAGAACGCACTGGTTGCGCCGTAACTGGAATCCTCTAGGGCGACGCAGTCGCCAATGGCAACGCCCAGAGCCAGTGCACCCTTGAGATACGCCTCGGGGTGGGGCTTCGGCTGACTGACATCGTCACCAGCGACGATTGCGAGGAAAAAAGGCTGCCCTAACTCGGCAGCAACAGCTTCCGCCAGGGCTTCTGCGTTCATCCGCAGCGACATAGTGACCAATGCGCAGGGAATGCCGGCATCGAGTAGCTCTTTGAAGAGCTCGCGGACGCCGGGGCGCCAGGGAACCGAGGCCGCGACTTGTTCCAACACCCGCTCGCTGAGGCGGTGCACGATGTCATCGGCGCTTAAGTCCACGCCAGCCTTTTGCAACTCTGCGGCCGAATTCCAGAGCCCGCTGCCGACGAGAGCGTAGCCCTGCTCGGCGGACCAGGTTCCGCCGTGCTCCTCGACCAATTCCGTCTCGGCAATCATCCAGTACGGCTCGGAGTCGATGATGGTGCCATCCATGTCAAAAAGAACGGCAGCGGGAAATTGCGTGGTCACAACCACCAAGTCTAGTGGCGCCTATTGTGGGAGGTAGAGTGAAGAATCTGAGCGGAGAATTCATGACCCACATCCCCTTTTCTGACCACACCAGAGTGATGGTCGTGGCCTTCGAGGGATGGAACGACGCCGGGGATGCTGCCAGCCAAACCGCTCAGATGATTATCGATGGGGCCGAACTGCTCCCAGTTTTTTCTATCGATCCAGAACAGTATTTTGACTTTCAGTTGACGAGGCCTCTTGTGGAGCACGCGAGTGATGGAACTCGCTTTCTGAACTGGCCCGAGGTAACCCTCTGGGCTCCCGCCCCCGACTCCGAGCCTGCGCCCCTGGTGCTTCTGGGCCAGGAGCCCTCCAGGCTCTGGCAATCCTTCGCCTCGACGATGATTGACCACGCTCTCGCCCACAATGTGGAGGCCATCGTCTTCCTCGGGGCGATGCTGGCTGATGTGCCCCACTCCCGCCCGGTTCGCGTCACAGCTACCAGTGACGATGCGGCGGTTCGTGAATATTTCGACATTGAAAAATCCACCTATGAAGGCCCGGTTGGGGTCCTCACCGTGTTGGCGTTGGCCGCTGCCGACGTGGGGATCCCCTCCCTGCACCTGTGGGCTCACGTTCCGCACTATGTGCACACATCCCCCTCACCCAAGGCGACGGTGGCGCTTGCCGAAAAACTCGAAGAGCTCGTGGGAATCGTCTTGGAACGTGACGATCTAGAAGTTGAAGCGCTGCGCTGGGAAGAGGGTATTGACGCCCTAGCTGCCGAAGACGATGACATGAGCGCCTACATCACCCAACTTGAACAGGCCAGAGACGCCGCGGATGCACCGGAAGCCTCGGGCGATGCTATTGCCCAAGAGTTCGAGAAATACCTTCGCGGTCGCCCTGATCGTCCGAGCTCAAGCGAGTCATAGAGGGCTAATCGCCCCGGTTGCGAGACCGACCATCAGCGCGCCACCGAGCAGTAGTCGGTAGATCACAAAGGGCATAAAGCTTCTGGTTTGGATGTAGCGCATGAGCCAGGCAATGACGGCCCAGCCCACGGTAAAAGCAATCACTGTGGCAATCACAGTGTCAAACAAGGAGAACGGCCCGGCCACTTCGGGCCGTGTTAGGGCTGTCTGGAGTTCGTAGAAGCCACTGCCGAGCACCGCCGGAATCGCCAGGAGAAAGGAGTAGCGCGCCGCGGAGACCCTGTCGTAGCCGAGGGTTCGACCCATCGCGATGGTCGCTCCTGAGCGTGATACACCGGGAACGAGAGCAAGCATTTGCGCTATCCCATAGAGCAGACCGTGGGGAACGGTGAGGTCGTTCAGGGTTGAAGTCTTTCTCCCCCACCAGTCCGCTGCTGCCAGAACAAGACCGAAGACGATAAGCACGGTGGCTACTAGCCAGAGAGAGCGAAAAGCGCCGCGAATAAGTTCTTGAGCGAAGTAGCCGACAATCACAATCGGCAAGGTTCCCACGATGATGAGCCATCCGAGTTTGGCCTGTGATCGGACCTCACTCGGGGCGTCTTTCCACCACGATGATGGTTTGCCCAGTGATGCTCCCCACCCGCGAAGAATTCGCGCGATATCCGGAGCGAAGTAGACAAGCACCGCCAGTTCGGTGCCTATTTGTGTGATGGCGGTGAATGTGGCTCCGGGGTCGGTAGCCGAGGGCAAAAATTCCCCGACAATGCGCAGGTGCGCACTCGAAGACACCGGAAGAAACTCGGTGAGCCCCTGAACGATGCCCAGCAGAATGGCTTCTAGAAGTCCCACGGCGCACACTCCGTCAGCGGGCAGGCGGGAATCATGGCCCCAGGCTACCCTGCAGGGCAGTTTGGAACCGGAACTTTAGTGGTAATGTCGTGTCGGTCGCTCCGCGTTTGACGCGGTGTGCGCGCGGGTGGCGGAATGGCAGACGCGCTAGCTTGAGGTGCTAGTGCCCGTAAGGGCGTGGGGGTTCAAGTCCCCCCTCGCGCACGCGACATCAGGGCCTCTCACTTCGGTGGGAGGCCCTGTTTCTTTCTGTGTCGGTGGATGTTGACAGAATCGAACAAATGTTCGAATATAGCATTATGTCCCCCGCACTCAGACTCGATGCCACTCCCCCGCAACGAGCCGACGTGCGTGAGTTGCAGGAGCGTATTCGCTCCCTAGAAAGCGCTACAGCCGACTATCCGGTATTTCCTGTGGCTCCGGGCTTAGACAGTCTGTTCCCCCACGGGGGTCTTCGCCGGGGCGTGGTTTATGACATTGATTCCTCGCCCTCTCTGCTGTGGGCTCTCCTCGCCGCGGCAACATCGTCTGGAACATGGTGTGCACTCGTCGGCATGCCAGATGCCGGCCTCGCCGCTGCAGAGGGCATGGGAGTCAACCTCGATCGCCTGGTACTTGTTCCCCACCCTGGAGAACAGTGGCTCTCTGTGGTCAGCGCGCTCATCGATGTTGTGGGGATTGTGGCCCTCGGGCCTTCCACGCCACCCTCTGATCGAGTCCTCAGCACAGTGCTTGGTCGTTTACGTGAACGGGAGGCCACTATTTTGAGTCGCTCCGGCTGGCCCCGCACTGAAGCCAGCATTAGTGTTGCCGCGCACCGTTGGTGTGGCCTTGGCGAAGGTCACGGCGTTCTTCACGAGCACCACATCAGCGTGGTTGCGCGTTCTCGTCAGAGTGCGACCGTGCGATCCTGCGAGATGGTGATTGACGCCGGGGGCGCCCACTACAACCCTGGAGTTGCCGCCGTTACTGATATTTCCCGGCACCGTAGCGCTGGATAACCCTGATGGCGCGAACCCTTGTTCTGTGGATTCCTGCGTGGGCCGTTATCGCGGCTCAGTGTGACGATGAGCTGCCAGAGGTAATCCGCGGTGCACCGCTAGCTCTCATCCAGAAAGGCGCTGTGGTGGAGTGCTCGCCAGAGGCTTTTGCTACTGGTGTCAGGGTGGGCATGAAGCGCCGAGATGCTCAGATGAGGTGCCCGGGGCTTAGTGTTCTGCCAGATTCGCCAGAGCGTAATCGCAGGGTCTTTGACCAGGTTCTTCTTGCCCTGCAGGACACGGTGTCCCAGCACACTCTTGTGGAGCCTGGCCTCTTGGCATTCGGGGCCAGAGGGCTCTCGCGCTTTTATGGCGGAGAAGAAGCCTCTGCCATCGCTCTTATGTCTGCTCTTTCTCTTAGCGAGCACAGTTTTCACTCACGTGCGGGCGTTTCTGATGATCTCTTTAGCGCGGTGATGGCGGCGCAGCAGACTGATTCCACTCGCCTGATTCGCATCGTGGAGCCCGGAGCGTCTTCCGCTTTCCTGGCGGGGCTACCTGTTGACGTGCTTGATGATGTGGCCACGGTCTCTCTTCTGAGCCGTTTAGGGGTGCACACTCTCGGCGATTGCGTTGCCCTGGGCGAGAGCGCCCTTCGTGAGCGTTTTGGGATCGCAGGAGAACATGTCTATCGATTGGCATCGGGGCGTGATGGGACGCACCTTCGTCCAGAAAGCCCTCCGGTGGATACCTCTGAGTTAATCGCGCTGTCTGAACCCCTGCACCTTGTTGACCAACTGGCTTTCACCATTCGCCACGCTACAGAGAACTATCACCGTCGATTGTTTACTGCCGGCGCTGTGTGCACCAGGGTGCGCATCACTATCGGTTTTGATTCAGCCCCACCTCAGACCAGAACGTGGCTTCATCCACGATTTTTTAGCGCCAATGAGCTTGTCGATCGAGTGCGTTGGCAACTGGAGTCTCTCGCCAGAGATTCTCTCGGGTGGGGTGAACAGCCACCGGGTGTTGTGTCGGTGCGTTTTGAGGCACTGCACCCAGAAAATTTGGGTGCCCACGAACCGGGTTTGTGGGGGCAGGGCCCTGATAGTCGGGTCCACCATGTGCTCTCCAGAGTCCAAGGCATGGTGGGCTCGCACGGCGTTCTCAGTGTGCGATCCGCCACGTCGCGTTTCCCCGCGGAGACTCAGGTGTTGACGACCTGGGGCGAAAAGGCTGCAGATGGTGAGGCTGGACCGCTTCCTGGGGCCTTGCCCCAGCCATTCCCCGGAACAGTATTCACTCTCCCCCCTGATGTTGTGCTTCAGGATGACGAAGGGCGCAATGTGTGGATAGACAATGCAGAGCTCTCTGGCACTCCGGCTTCCCTGGTTTTCGGGGAGCGTCGGTTGGGTCTCGTGTCGTGGGCGGGGCCGTGGCCGGTCACTGAGCGCTGGTGGGACGCCGCACAAGCTCGATATGCGCATCGCCTTCAAGTCTTAGACGAACGAGGAATTGGGTGGCTACTGACAACGTCGCAGGGGCATGAGTGGCGCATAGAAGCCAGGTATGACTGATGGGCTGGCACAATCCCCCTATTCCCTGGTCTGAGCATGAAAAACGTTTGAGGGACGCCTCGAGACCTGGTGCCACACCGCCTTTAGGTGCCGATGCCGGTGATTCTCCGGCTTGGTCAGAGACTCGAGCACCGTATCAAGCCCCCGCGGTGGCGGGTCCAGAGAACGTAGTGCCTTACGCAGAGCTTCATATGCACAGTAGTTTCAGTTTTCTTGATGGGGTCTCCTCCCCCGAAAAGATGGTCGCCCGTGGCGCCCAGTTGGGGCTTTCTGCACTGGCGATTACCGACCACAACGGTTTCTACGGGGCGGTGAGATTCGCAGAAGCGGCGGCGGTGCATTCTATGAACACCGTCTTTGGTGCAGAGCTTTCCCTGCAGGGTAATCAACCCCGCACCGTGGTGGCGGACCCTCAGGGTCCGCACCTCCTTGTGTTGACACGAGGCCAGGAGGGATACCACCGGCTTTCTTCAGCGCTTACCGATGCTCATTTGGGGAGTCCCGATAAAGACACTCTGGTGTTCGATCTTGACGCGCTGGCTGAGCAGGGCCGAGGGCACTGGATGGTACTCACGGGGTGTCGTAAAGGGTCAGTGCGTCAGGCCCTACCTCACCACAGGGTTCCCTCGCGCGTGGAACAAGACGCCAGCGAAGCTGCACTGCGGGAACTGGTGGAACGCTTTGGTCGAGAGAACGTCGTTGTTGAACTTTTTGATCACCAGCACCCCATGGACAGTGTGCACAATGACTTTCTTGCAGCCCTTGCTACTCGTCACGGGCTTCCTACTGTGGCCACCGGCCTGGTTCACTACGCACAGCCCGAGGATGCCGACCTTGCCAACGCGATGGCAGCGGTGCGGGCCAGGACCAGTATGGACAAGCTCAGTAATTGGTTGCCAGCATCCGGGGCTGCTTATCTGCGTTCAGGTGCGGAGCAGGAGCGTCGTTTCAGGGCGTATCCCGGAGCTGTTGCCCGCAGTCATGAGATTGCGCAGGAGATAGGTTTTTCGCTCAAAAAGGTAAGCCCGGGCCTACCCACCTCGCTATGTCCTCCAGGGCATACCCCCATGAGTTACCTGAAGGAGCTCATTGCTGAGGCTGTGCCGCGACGCTATCCCAGTGCCACCACAGAAGTGCACGCTCGTATTGCCAAGGAGCTCGATGTCATCGAGAAGAAGGATTTTGCGGGATATTTCCTGATCGTTCACGACATCGTGCGTTTTGCGCGCTCGCGCGGAATCCTCTGTCAAGGGCGTGGATCTGCTGCTAACTCGGCAGTGTGTTTCCTTCTCGACATCACCGCCGTGGATTCGATTTACTACAACTTGCCGTTTGAGCGTTTTCTCTCTGCGCTGCGCGATGAAGAACCCGATATTGATGTTGATTTTGAATCCCGTCGCCGGGAAGAAGTTATTCAGTATGTCTTTGAGCGCTACGGCCGGCGCAGTGCCGCTCAAGTGGCGACTGTTATTGAATATCGGCCCAAAAGCGCCGTTCGCGATATGGCCAGAGCTCTGGGATACAGCCCGGGCGAGCAAGACGCGTTCGCACGCCAAGTTGAGCGCTCCGGCGCTTTTCTGGAGAGCGCAGAACACAGCATTCCTGCTGATGTGGTGAATCTTGCGCTGCGCGCACTGACATTGCCCCGTCACACAGGAATTCACTCAGGCGGCATGGTGCTGACCGATAGACCGGTCTCCGAGGTTGTCCCGATAGAACATGCCCGCATGGAGGCTCGCACAGTCCTCCAGTGGGACAAAGACGACTGCGAGTGGATGGGACTCGTGAAGTTTGACCTTTTAGGTCTGGGGATTCTCGAAGCTATCCACGAAACTTTCGACTTGGCGAAGGAGAACCTTGGCGAAGAGTGGGAACTTGCCACTCTCCCCCGCGATGAAGCTGGTGTCTATGACATGTTATGCAGGGGCGATTCGATTGGCGTGTTTCAGGTCGAATCGCGAGCCCAGATGGCCTTGTTGCCAAGGCTTCAACCCAGGCGTTTTTATGACCTTGCCATACAAATTGCGATGATTCGCCCGGGCCCTATTCAGGGCGGTGCGGTGCATCCCTTCGTGAAACGCAAAGCGGGCCTCGAGCCCATTCAGTATCCGCACCCCGCTCTTGAAGAGTGTTTGGAGCGGACCCTGGGCGTCCCGGTATTCCAAGAGCAGATCATGCAAATCGCGATGGCTGTGGGCGGTTGCACCGCTGAGGACGCAGATTTATTGAGACGAGCTATGGGTTCAAAGCGTGGACGGGAGCGCATTGAATCTTTGCGGGAGACTCTCTTTCGGGGTATGGCGGCTAACGGTCTCGATGCCCAGAGTGCCGAGCGCATCTATTCGATGATTGAGGCGTTTGCGAGTTTTGGCTTTGCTGAGAGCCATTCCCTGAGCTTTGCCTTGCTTGTCTATGCCAGTTCCTGGCTTAAGTTGCACTATCCCGCCCTCTATCTGACGGGATTGTTGCGAGCCTGGCCCATGGGCTTCTACTCCCCTGCCTCCTTGGTCAGTGACGCTGAACGTCACGGGGTGATCGTGAGGGGCCCCTCGGTGCTGCACTCAGGTGTGAAGGCAGGGGTTGAAGCACTTGCGGGGGATTCGATGTCACCGGTCGGGCAAGATTCCTGCCTTATCTATGGCCAACCCGCTCCGAATTCGGTCTTTGATCCCACAGGTGAGGATCCCACTGGCGCCCACCGGCGTGATCAACAGTGCGCTGTGCGCCTGGGATTGGCAGATATCAAGGGAATCAGTGCCGAGCGCGCAGAGGCTATCGTCCGGGAACGTGAGAGTGGTGGCCCCTACCAAAACCCTCGTGATCTTGCGAGGAGAGTTGGGTTGAGCGCCGCCCACTTGGAGGCGTTGGCTAGTGCCGGTGCTCTTGGCGATTGGGGCAATCACCGCAGAGAAACTTTGTGGATGGCAGGGCATTGGGCTGGTGAACACCCTCAATATTTAGACCACACCAATGCTCCTGTGCAGGTTCCACTGTTTGAGGTGATGTCTCCACGTGAGCAGATGGTGGCAGACCGCGTGTTCACCGGCGTCTCTCCAGGAGACCATCCTCTGCGCTATCTCCGACAGTGGCTTCAGACCAATGGGGTCGCAAGCGTTGCGGACACGCTCAGAGACGAGCCTGGACGTCGCATCTGGGTAGCGGGTTTGGTGACCCATCGGCAACGCCCCTCTACGGCCAGGGGTGTGACATTTCTCAATGTCGAAGACGAGACAGGTTTAGTCAATGTCATCTGTGGAGTG
Source organism: Pontimonas sp. (assembly GCA_044237205.1). GTDB lineage: Bacteria > Actinomycetota > Actinomycetes > Actinomycetales > Microbacteriaceae > Pontimonas. The sequence goes on from JBIIFP010000005.1 coordinate 21,050, forward strand.
GGTTTCTGGCGACGTCACCGGGCGATTCTGCGGGATAACGCAGCGCTGATGGTGAGAGGAATTCTTGAGAGAAGCCCCGAAGGGGTCGTATCTGTTGTGGCTGACGGGGTCCATGTTCTTCCCGTTGGTGTGCCTCAGGGCTCCAGGGATTTTCAGTAGTCGCCTAGCGATCCCGCAGCGCCCAGAGTGCGACGGCACTGGCGGCCGCTACGTTCAAGGAGTCAACGCCGCCCCGCATGGGAATAGAGACCACGACATCGGCGTCTTCCAGTGCGCGCGATGACAGTCCATCACCTTCGGTCCCCAGCGCTAAGGCGAGCTTCGCGGGTGGCGTTTTCGCAAATACATCGAGCGGCGTGGCTTCTGGCGTGAGGGCTAGTGCCACAATGCTGACATCGTTGGCGTGGAGGGCGGTGACTAGCTCTGTCCATGAGCCTGCGCGCGTCCACGGGATCTGGAATACCGTGCCCATACTCACTCGAACGCTCCGTCGATAGAGCGGATCAGCGCAGGAATCGGTGACGACAACGGCGTCCGCTCCGATTCCCGCGACCGAGCGGAATATCGCGCCCACATTGGTGTGGTCGACGATGTCTTCAAGAACGACAATGCGCGTCGCGCCGGCCAGTAGGTCCTGGAGAGTGGGCATGAGAGGCCGGTGCATGCTCGCGAGCGTTCCGCGGTGGACGTTGTAGCCCGTGAGAGTCTCCATGAGTTCTGCAGCACTGACGAAGACTTCGACGTCATCAAGTACGCCCGACATAGCAGCGGAGAGTTCCTCGAGCTTCGGTAGCCAGCTGGGAATAGTCAACACCGAACGAGGGTGGTGCCCTGCGCGCAATGCGCGTTCCAGAATCTTGAGCGACTCGGCGATGTAGAGACCCTGGGCGGGTTCGCTCTTGCTTCTCAGGGCAACATCTGTCAGAGCTTGATAATCAGTGAGTAGTGGGTTCGAGAGGTCCCTAACCTGCGTAACGAGCACGAAGAACTCCCCTGCGCGTCCTGACGTTTGGAAACATGTTGGAAAAATACGGGCGCTAACCTCAACCCTAGGGCGCGAGTGCCCCTTCGATGAGGAGACGTGTCGATGCAGAGTCTGCCGGGTCTGGCATCCGTTGTGGATGGAGCCATCGACGAGGCGATCGCGGTGTTGAGGGGTCGCACAGCGGCGGTCTTGACCGGAGCCGGTGTATCGACTGATTCGGGAATCCCCGACTACCGTGGCGAGGGTGCGCCGAAACAGAACCCGATGAGTTTTAGCGATTTTCTGCAGTCCCATCGCCATCGGCAGCGCTACTGGCTAGGCAGCCACATGGGGTGGTCGCGCTTCGCCGCTGCGCAACCCAATCGGGGGCACCAGGCAATCGCATGGGCTGAGGAAGCCGCTCTCTTTAGTGGGGTTGTTACTCAGAACGTCGACGCGCTTCACCATAAGGCCGGGTCGCTGCGGGTTGTCGATCTCCACGGCCGCCTCGACAAGGTGCGCTGCATTCACTGTGGACAATCTTTCACTCGCCAGTCCATCGCCCACACGATTGACGCCCTCAATCCGTGGCTTGAACACGAAGACATCTCCGGACACATCAAACCCGATGGCGACGTCGACGTAACCGTCTCTGCGGACTTCGTTGTCCCTTCCTGTGATATGTGTGACGGTGTGCTCAAACCCGAGGTCGTCTTCTTTGGCGAGTTTGTCCCCACAGGGGTGTTCGACCAGGCGGCAAGCCTGATTGCCCGCTCTCACGCGCTTGTGGTGGCGGGGTCGTCCCTTCTGGTTAACACCGGCATGCGCTTAGTTAGCCTCGCCCATAAAAAGAGGATTCCCATTGTGGTCATCAATCGTGGGCCCACCAAGGCTGACCGTCTTGCCACGGTTAGAATCGACGCAGGTACCTCAGAGACCCTCGACAGCCTCGTTGAAGGTCTGCGCTCCACCTCTGTCTAGCCATTGACAGAATTTTGACCCAGGAGATTCATGACCCGCTTCTTTCTTGTTCGCCACGGCGAAACAGAGTGGAACAAGATTCGGCGAATTCAGGGAGTGAGCGATATCCCCCTCAATGACACGGGGCGCGAACAGGCCCATGCCGTCGCAGAGATTCTCGCGGCTCACCGTTTTGACGCGATTGTTTCGAGCCCTCTCTCGCGGGCCAGGGACACGGCCAGCATCATCGCCCGACGCCTGGGAATGCCGGAGCCAGCGATCGTTGAGGGTCTCATCGAGCGCAACTATGGCGATGCCGAAGGATCTAACGGTCAGGACCTAGATCATCTTTATCCCGCAGGAACCGAAATTCCGGGCAGAGAACCGCGTGAGGCCGTGACTGCCAGGGCGCTAGTAGCGTTGCACGAACTTGCGCTGGCGCATCCGAACTCGGATGTCATCGCTGTTGCCCACGGGGGTTTAATCCGCAGTGTGGTTGAGCACGCCGCCCCTGGCCAGCACAACGAGCCGATTACAAACTGTTCGGTCCACAGCTTCCGTATGGTTGCTGGCAGCCTAGAACTCGTGGCCTTTGACGACCCAATGGAGGTGGCCTCCCAGGAACTCGCAGCGGTCGAGTTTGACGACCAGAATCCTGCAGAAGCACGAGAAGGCAGCTAGCGCGGGCAGTGTCTTCCCCGGCCACGTCGGCGGCGTGGCCTAGGCTCCAAGGTATGGGGCACTGGAGCGACACGTTAGTAGTTTTTGATACCGAAACCACCGGCCTTGACACTCGTCACGCGCGGATTGTCACCTCGTACGTTGGAGTCATTGGGCCTGAGGGCGAAACCCTTGAAGCCCATTCCTGGCTAGCCGACCCAGGGGTCGTCATTCCTGATCAGGCGGCCGCAGTCCATGGCATCACCACCGAAGTGGCGCAGCGTGATGGGCGGCCAGCCGGTGAAGTGGTCACGGAGATTCGCTCCGCTCTGCACGGCTATCTGGCCCAGGGGCTGCCGGTCGTCGCCTATAACGCCTCCTACGACTTTTCGATCCTCCATCACGAGTCGATTCGCCATGGAATCGAGCCGTTGACAGACCCGCGACCGATTATTGATCCCCTGGTTATTGACCGAAAGGTCGATACCTACCGCAAGGGCAAGCGCACCCTCCAGATGGCTTCCGCTCACTATCTGGTGCGACTGGATGACTCACATACCGCCGATGCTGACGCCATCGCCGCTGGTCGTGTGGCTCAGGCAATCCTTCGCGCCCATCACGCTGAGCTTGAGGGTGACGCCGACTGGCTCCATGATCAGCAGGTCGTGTGGGCACGCGAGTGGGCCGAAAACTACCAGGAGTTTCGCCGGAAGCAAGGCGATGCGAATTTCGTGGCAACCGGCGCGTGGCCGGTCAACCCCTAGTTACTTACCGAAGTTTTTGAAGCGCTGGTTGAACTTCTCAACACGGCCGGCAGAGTCAAGAATCCGCTGCTTTCCTGTGTAGAAGGGGTGCGAGGCGCTCGAGATTTCCACGTCGATTACTGGGTAGGTGTTTCCGTCTTCCCAGTCAATCGTCTTCTCACTCTTGGCAGTGGAACGCGTCAGGAACAACTCACCCGATGTCAGGTCGCGAAAGACAATAGGCGCGTAATCGGGGTGAATGTCAGCTCTCATGGAAAATCCTTGACGTCGTGCAGAACATCTGCGTAAGTGGGCCAGGGGCCTACTTTACCAGCAAATCTACAATGCTGTCGCCTGGTAACGACCATTGTTATGAGTAATGGAGAGTGGCCGCCCAAAGGCCTCACTCATCACCTCCCCGGTGAGGGTCTCGGCGATGGGGCCCTTGGCGATAATCTTTCCCGCCTGCAGCACTAGAAGGTGCGTGAATCCACTGGGGATCTCCTCGACATGGTGGGTAACCATTACCATCGCCGGTGAACTCGCCTCACTGGAAAAGTGGTCGAGCATCTCGATAACGTCCTCACGGGCACCCACATCGAGGCTCCCAGCAGGCTCGTCCAGAAGCAGAAGCTCTGGGTCTGTCATCACAGCGCGAGCAATCTGTACACGCTTGCGCTCGCCATCAGAGAGCGTCCCGACGTAGTGCGAGGCGAGGTGATCGAGGCGCCATTCGCTGAGTACTCGTGTTGCGCGCCTGACATCTATGTCTTCGTAGGTTTCCTGCCACCTACCGGTTACACCCCAGGCAGCAGTCAGAACGGCGTCAGTGACGCTTTCGTTGTCGGGTATGCGCCGAGCCATATCGCTACTTGCAAAACCGACACGAGGCCGCAACTCAAAAACATCCGTCCTGCCAAGCCGTTCGCCGAGGATGGTGACGCTGCCGTGTGAAGGCTGAACGAATGATGCCAACATCCCCAACAGGGTTGTCTTTCCGGCCCCATTAGGTCCGACGATGACCCATCTTTCTGACTGGTCGATGGTCCAAGAGATGCCACTGAGAATGGTCCGTCCGTCGCGAACGAAGCCGACGTTGTCGAAGGAGGCCACCATTGTCATTGTTGTCCAAGCCTAGTCCACCCGGGAAAACGCTACGAAGCGGGCCAGTGTTGATGGCTTACGCTAGAGAGGTGATTCCTCAGTGGAGAGCCCCGCAATGATCGCCCATCAGCTTCTGGTTGTGTTGGATGTCGATTCGACCCTGACTCAAGACGAAGGAATTGATCTGATCGCAGAGCAGGTTTCGGAGGGTGTAGCGCGAGAGGTCGCGGCTATCACAGAGTCTGCAATGCGCGGCGAGCTGGACTTTGAAGAAAGCTTGCGCAGGCGAGTGGCAGCACTCCAAGGAACACCCGAATCCGCTGTGCACGAGGCATCGGGGAGGGTTCGACTGAGTGAGGGTGCTCGGGCCCTCGTCGACACTCTTCATGCGAATGGGCATCTCGTGGGTGCGGTGTCTGGTGGTTTCCACACCATGATCGACCCGCTGGCCGAAGATCTGGGTTTGGATTTCCACCGCGCGAACCGTTTGGAAGTGGTACAAGGACTGCTCACGGGCAAGCTGGTGGGACCACTCATCGATGCCCGCGCCAAAGCGACCACGCTGGCAGAGTGGGCGAAGAGCACCGGGATTCCGCAGCAGCGCACTGTTGCCATTGGCGATGGCGGAAACGACGTCGAGATGCTGGCGTGGGCTGGCTTAGGTGTGGCATACATGGCTAAGCCGGTCGCTCGCGCGGCCGCAGATGTTGCCCTGGATACCCCTGATTTGAGCCAGGTATTGCTCTTGTTGGGGCTGATTCGCGACTAGTGACCCATTCCTAGGCCGCCATCAACAGGAATAACAGCACCAGAGATATAGGCTGCATCGTCTGAGGCGAGCCAGAGGACTGCGCTGGCAACCTCGGACGGCTCGGCAAAGCGACCAGCTGGAATCGACTTGAGGTAAGCCTCTGCTTGTTCTGGCGGGAGTGCCTTCGTCATGTCGGTGGTGATGAAGCCGGGAGCGACAACATTGGTCGTGATGCCGCGCCCACCAAGTTCACGTGTCAGTGATCGGGCGAAGCCCACCAGAGCTGATTTTGACGAGGAGTAATTCACCTGACCAGCGGAGCCAAAGAGTCCCACCACGCTGGAGATCAGAATGACGCGCCCATACTTGGCCTTGATCATTGGCGTAATGCACCGCTTGACCACTCGAAAAACGCCCCCAAGGTTGGTCTCGATCACACTGTCGAATTCTTCTTCGGACATCCTCATGAGCAAGGTGTCTTTGGTGATCCCAGCGTTGGCAACGAGGACGCTGATGGGGCCAAGAGCAGCTTCCACCTCGGAAATAGCCGTGTCAAGGCTTGCACTGTCAGTGACGTCGGCCCTCACGGTGAGTGCGCCTTCTGGGCCGTTTCCGGAGCGAGCGGTCACAGCAACCTGGTAACCCTCGCTAACAAAGCGTTCGGCAATGGCATAGCCAATACCGCGGTTGCCGCCAGTGATAAGAACTGTCCTGGGACTTGTCATAGTTCATAAGCTTATTGGCAGGCGACTGTTCTACGATGAGCACACCATGTCATCACCTCACACCGTAACTTCTCTGCAGAACGCTCCTGAGCTAGAGCGTCGCGCTCGGATGATCAAGTACACCGTGGCGATGGGAGTCAGGCTCGCCTGCATTGGAGGGTGCTTGCTTGTCTCTGGTTGGTGGCTTTTGCTCCCGGCTCTCGGAGCGATTGTCCTGCCCTATTTTGCGGTGGTCTTGGCTAATTCCGCTACCAAAGAAGATCAGAAATCTGCTCCCCTGCGCCCCGGCACGGTGAGCCCCACCCACCTTCAGTGATGTTCCAACAGTTCTCCGAGGGCCAGACGCGGTGCTCGCGCACTGCCTGTGGGCAACTTCCGGCGTGGCAGATCGTGTGGCGCAATCCCAAAATCCATGCTCCCGACCGGGAGAAGGTGTGGCTTTCCTGTGATAAGCACAAAGGTTTCTTCGAGGGATATCTGGGTCAGCGTGGTTTCCCTGTTCGGGCTGTTGCCCAACCGGGAGATGGGGCATGATTCGGCTCCTTTTTACCAAGCGCTGGATGGGGTATCTGGCACTGACAGTGGTGTTCGCCATTGTGTCCAGTTTCTTTGGGCTGTGGCAGTGGGACCGCCGAGGGCAGGCCGTAGCGGCAATCAACGTTCTGGAGGCCAACTGGGACCGGCAACCAGAGCAACTGTCGTCAGTGGAGGACCTTTCCCCCACCAGAGATCAGTGGACCCCGGTTGTGGTCACAGGCGAGTATGTGCCAGAGGATCAGATTCTCGCGAGAACTAGGCCCCGGGGTGGCCAGGTTGGTTTCGAGGCTCTCGTCCCTCTGATTACCGATAGCGGCATCACTGTGGTGGTGAATCGGGGCTGGATTCCCACCGGTGACTCGACTGATTTCCCAGACCTCGTTCCTGAAGCACCCCGGGGAGAAGTTTCTGTGGTGGCGCGAATCAAGCCGGGTGAGCCAACCCTCAGGGGCCGTGGCGCACCGGAGGGCCAACTGCCGAGCATTGACCTTGCGGCCATGGAACGAATTGTCGGCTACGACCTTGAGACCGAGTTCTTCCTGTTGCTCGATCAAGAGACGCCTCCTTCCTCTATCGCCCCATTACCAGGCCTTCGCCCGGTTCTCGACGAGGGGCCGCATCTCAGCTACACACTGCAGTGGTTTGTTTTCGCGCTACTAGCGATGATTGCGTTCGTTGCTCTGCTGCGCCAAGAAGCGAGACAAGAGGCTGGCATTGCGCCGAAAGAGAGAGCAACCAAGACTGACGCCGACGAGGAGGACGCGCTACTAGACCGGGTGCGGACCTAGGCCAGCGAAATCAAGTCCTGGTACTCGGCGTTCCAGTGGTCCTCGATACCGTCTGGCATGATCAGCACGCGCTCCGGATTGAGCGCAACTACTGCTCCGTCATCGTGACTGACGAGAACCACCGCTCCCTTATAGTGCGCGAGAGCATCAAGAATCTCTTCTCTGGAGGCGGGATCAAGGTTGTTGGTGGGCTCGTCTAGCAGGAGGACGTTGGCCTGAGAGACCACCAGTGTTGCCAGTGAGAGTCGGGTCTTTTCGCCGCCAGAGAGCACGCCCGCGGGCTTGAGAACATCGTCGCCGGTGAAGAGAAAGGACCCCAAGACCTTACGCGCCTCCGTCTCCCCGAGACTTGGCGAGGCTTGGAGCATGTTTTCCAGAACCGTTCGATCGATGTCGAGCGTCTCGTGTTCTTGTGCGTAGTAGCCGACTCGGAGACCGTGGCCTGCCTCAACTTCTCCTGTGTCAGCAGCGTCAACTCCGGCCAGAATGCGCAGAAGGGTGGTCTTGCCAGCGCCATTCAGTCCTAAGACAACTACCTTGGACCCCCGGTCAATGGCCAGGTCAACGGCGGTGAAGATTTCTAACGATCCGTAACTCTTGGAGAGGTTGTGGGCAAACAGAGGCGTCTTGCCACACGCTGCAGGATCGGGGAACCGTAACTTGGCTACACGATCAACGGCTCGCACATCATCCAATCCCGCAAGCATCTTTTCTGCGCGGGCAACCATCTGGTGAGCCGCGGCGGCCTTGCTGGCCTTCGCCCCAAAGCGCGCGGCTTGTTGGTGCAGCGAGCTCGCCTTCTTCTCGGTAATGGAGCGCTCTTTGCGCCGCCGCTCCTCGTCTGCCTCTCGTTGGCGCAGATAGTGCTTCCAAGACATGTTGTAGATGTCGATGGTGGATCGGTTCGCATCGAGGTAGAAGACACGGTTCACCGTCTCTTCGACGAGCGCGACGTCGTGGGAAATCACGATAACTCCGCCTGGATACTGTGACAGGAAAGCTCTCAACCACACCACCGAGTCAGCGTCCAGGTGGTTTGTTGGTTCGTCGAGAACCATGAGTGGGGCATTCTGGAAAAGAATCCGGGCCAGTTCGATTCTTCGGCGTTGGCCACCGGAGAGCGTCGCCAAGGTCTGGTCCAGGAGAGAGTTGGGAAGATTCAGGTGGGATGCGATGGTCGCCGCCTCAGCCTCGGCGTGGTAGCCGCCAGCGGCTAGGAACTCGTCGTTAAGGCGACCATACTTCTTCATCGCGGTGGCCGCGACCGCCTCATCAGTTGAGGCCATGTCCATGCTGGCCTTGTTCATCGCGGCCATGACCATGCCGAGGCCTCGTGCGTCAAGTATTCGGGTGCGTGCAGTGGCTTCAGGGTCGCCGGCACGTGGATCCTGAGGCAAATAGCCGACCTCACCAGAGACATTCACGGACCCTGCGGTGGCGGCCATTTCACCGGAAATCACCCTGGTCAGAGTGGTCTTCCCTGCGCCGTTACGACCGACCAGTCCGACTTTGTCGCCCTTGTCGACGCGAAAGGACACCTCGTCCAAAAGTACCCGGGCGCCCAGCCGGATCTGAAGGTTTTCTACCTGGAGCATGTTGCCTCACACTGATGGGTTGATTCGAGACAACACCTGAGAGTTAAATCGAGAATCCGAGCGCTCTCATCATGTCACGCCCGTCGGCGGTGATTTTTTCCTGGCCCCACGGGGGCATCCAGACCCAGTTGATCCGAAAACGCTCCACAATTCCGTCGAGTGCCTTGCCCATCTCCTCTTCGATTACATCGGTGAGGGGGCAGCCAGCTGAGGTGAGCGTCATGCTGATGATCAGGGCGTCCTCTTCGTCGTCCCAGGACAGGTCATAAATAAGTCCGAGGTCAACGATGTTGACACCGAGTTCGGGGTCAATCACGTTCTTGAGACCCTCTTCGACACTGTCAAAGCGCTCAGCGGAAAGTGCGACGGTAGACATGCTTTAACTCTTTTCCTATGACGCCGAGGGTGTCAGGTAACGGTCGTAACCCTCGTTCTCGAGGGTGTCTGCAAGTTCGGGCCCGCCGCTATCGACAAGTTTCCCGGCAACGACCACGTGCACGTGGTCCGGCGTGATGTAGCGAAGAATGCGGGTGTAGTGCGTGATGAGAAGCACCCCTAACGACGTCGCCTTCCTTGCTTCGTTGACGCCCTCAGAGACGATCTTCAACGCGTCGACGTCGAGCCCGCTGTCAGTTTCGTCCAGGACCGCAAACTTGGGCTTCAGTAGCTGCAGCTGCATGATTTCGTGGCGTTTCTTTTCGCCACCCGAGAAGCCTTCATTCACATTGCGCTCTGCGAAGCCTGGCTCCATGCGAAGAGACTCCATAGCGCCACGAAGCTCCCCCACCCATTCCCGCAGGGCCGGTGCCTTGCCAGACAGCGCGGTCTTTGCCGTCCGCAAGAAGTTGCTAACACTCACGCCGGGAACCTCGACGGGGTACTGCATTGCCAAGAACAGCCCTGCCTTGGCGCGTTCGTCCACGCTCATGGCGAGGACATCCTCACCATCAAGGCTGATCGAGCCGTCTGTGACGTGGTAACGAGGGTGACCTGCAATTGTGTAAGCCAGCGTCGACTTCCCGGAGCCGTTCGGGCCCATGATGGCGTGGGTTTCTCCGGCCTTCAAGGTGAGGTCGATGCCCTTGAGGATTTCAACAGGACCCTGGTCGGTGTCGATGGATACGTGGAGGTTCTTAATCTCTAGGGTGCTCATAATTCGTGTCTTCGTGGCTTTCTAGGAGATGACAATGGGTGTGGGGTCGATGTAGACGTCACCGTCTGTGATGGTGACGCTGTAGACGGGTACAGGCTCAAAAGCGGGGAAATTCTTAGGCTTGCCAGTGGTCAACTCGAACTTGGAACCGTGTGCCCAACACTCAAGCGAGTCGTCCTCTACAAAGCCTTCCGAGAGCGAAATCTCTCCGTGGCTACAGACGTCGCCTATGGCGTGGACGGCTCCGGCGGAGTCTTTCACCACAGCGATCGGGACGCCTTCGATCGTGACCTTAAGTGGCTGGTTGACTGCGATGTCGGCAGCGGAACAGATCCTGACGGCACTCATTACGCTTCCTCCGTTGCAGAGAGTTTGGTACGAATACGCTCGGTCAGGTCTTCAACCAGGGCGCTGTCGTTGATTCGAGCGATGACCTCCACAAGGAAGCCCATTACCACCAGTCGCCTAGCATCAAGTTCCTTGATTCCGCGGGACTGAAGGTAAAAGAGTTGTTCGTCGTTGAAGCGGCCGGTCGCACTCGCGTGACCGGCGCCTTGGATATCACCAGTTTTGATTTCCAGGTTGGGGATGGAGTCAGCGCGAGTGCCCTCACTCAGCACCAGATTGCGGTTCTGCTCGTAAGAATCAGTACCTACCGCATCTGGTCCAATGAGCACATCACCAATCCAGACTGTCCTGGCCCCTGCCCCGTGGAGAGCGCCCTTGTAGGAAACTCGAGACACGGTCTTCGGGCCCTGATGGTGAACATAGACGCGGTGCTCCAAGTGCTGCGTCGCATCCGCGAAATAGGCTCCGAGCAGATGTCCCTCCCCGCCTTCGCCAACGAGCTGAACCGAGGGGTTGACGACGACAACGTCTCCCCCGAGAGAGACAGAGATGTGGGTCAGAACAGCCCCCTTGCCCACGTGGGCAAGGTGGTGGGCGTACTGAATAGCTCCGTGGTTCCAGTCCTGCACAAACACCACGTGCAAGTTGGCATGATCGGCAAGATCGAACTCAACATTTTCAGCAAGGAAGGCATCTCCGGTGGATCGGACCACCAGAGTCGCGTGGGTATTGGCAGCCACTCGAATCAGCGTGTGAGCTGCACGCGGTGTTGAGCCCATCGCTTCGCGCCCGACAACAACCGTTTCTGTGAGATTTTCATCTAACTCAATGACCAGAACTTCGGTGGTGGATTCCCAGGCATTGGCTGCCGCCCGATCTTCGGGAAGCCCAGCAACGCCCCGCTTCACCTCAGCGGCAGGTCGAAAACTGGAGCTGAAGCCAGCGGCGCTGGTCGCGCCAACGCCGTAGGCGGAACCGTCAAGCTTGGCTTCAATGAGCGGCCGAAGTGTGGCGACGGGAGAAAGCTTCCATTCTGGTTCGCGGCCCGTCACTGCGGGAAAATCGGCGGCGGTGACGGATTGGAACCGGTCAGAGCGGGTCTGTACCGGCACGTCAGTTCCCGCAACCTCGGGTGACGCCTCGGAGAGAGAGACGCCCGTCTGTGGTGAACTCATTTAGCCGACGGAGCCTTCCATGTTCATCTCAATAAGTTTGTTGAGCTCGAGTGCGTACTCCATAGGAAGCTCGCGTGCGATGGGCTCAATGAAACCTCGAACGATCATTGCCATGGCTTCGTCTTCAGCGAGCCCGCGGCTCTGTAGGTAGAAGAGCTGCTCTTCGCTGACTCTGGACACGGTCGCTTCGTGGCCAAGTTGGACGTCGTCAACGCGAATATCAATGGCCGGGTACGTGTCGCTACGGGAGATAGTGTCGATGAGCAACGCGTCACATCTCACGGTGTTTGCTGAGTGGTGTGCGTTCTCATCCACTCGCACTTCTCCCCGGTAACCGGCACGACCGCCACCTCGAGCAATCGACTTGGAGACGATAGACGAAGTTGTGTAGGGGGCCATGTGGATCATTTTGGCTCCAGCGTCCTGGTGCTGGCCGGGACCGGCAAACGCGACCGAGAGGGTTTCACCCTTAGCGTGCTCACCGACCAAGAAGACCGAGGGGTACTTCATCGTGACCTTGGAGCCAAGATTGCCATCGATCCACTCCATCGTTGCACCTTCGTGTGCGATGGCCCGCTTGGTCACCAGGTTGTACACGTTGGTCGACCAGTTCTGGATGGTGGTGTAACGAACCCGGGCGTTCTTCTTGACGATGATCTCAACGACTGCCGAGTGCAGAGAGTCGGTCGAATAAATCGGAGCGGTGCAGCCCTCGATGTAGTGCACGTAGCTGCCCTCGTCCGCGATGATGAGGGTGCGCTCGAACTGGCCCATATTCTCCGTGTTGATGCGGAAATAGGCCTGCAGAGGGATCTCGACGCGGACACCCGGGGGGACGTAGACAAAAGACCCACCGGACCAGACGGCGGTGTTCAAAGCAGCAAACTTGTTGTCGCCAGCGGGAATCACGGTCCCGAAGTACTCGGTGAAGAATTCGGGGTGCTCGCGAAGCGCGGTGTCAGTGTCGAGAAATAGCACGCCCTGTTGCTCGAGATCTTCGCGGATCTGGTGATAGACAACTTCTGATTCGTACTGGGCCGCAACACCTGCAACCAGGCGAGAGCGTTCCGCCTCGGGAATACCGAGTCGTTCATACGTTTCGCGAATCTCATCGGGAAGGTCTTCCCAGGTCTGCGCCTGACGCTCGGTGGAGCGCACAAAATACTTGATGGTGTCGAAGTGAATACCGGAGAGGTCAGCTCCGAAATTCGGCATCGGCTTCTTCTCAAAAAGAGCCAGGCCCTTGAGGCGAGTCTTGAGCATCCACTCGGGTTCGTCCTTCAGCGCGGAGATGTTGCGCACTACTTGCTCAGAAATACCGCGGGTAGCACTCTGACCAGCCGCGTCAGCGTCGTGCCAACCGAATTCGTAGTTTCCTAGGCCTTCGAGCTCTGGTCGATCGAGAAGTACGTCAGACATGACTCTCCTTTTCACCGTTTCCCTAGATTGCGCTCGACGCCTGCCATCCAGCAGGCACCCGGTTTCTTCTCTTACACTCACTCATAGAGAGCGCCGAAGGGATAAAAACCCCGATAGGCAGCAACGCAGCCACCCGATTACTCCAGTGTATCGGGCTACACCCTGAGAGTGAAGGTCCAAATCCGTGAAATCCCTGTGGAACTGGCTTCCTAGCACTATCGATCGCCGTGTGCGCGTCGCTGCCTGGGCAACCTTGGTGAGCCAGATTCTGATTATTGGCACCGGCGGCGCAGTGCGGCTCACCGGCTCAGGCCTGGGATGCCCCACCTGGCCTCGCTGCACGGAGGACTCGTTTGTGACAACACCGGAGATGGGTTTCCACGGAATCATCGAGTTTGGTAATCGGTTACTGACCTTTGTCCTCATCCTGATTGCGATTGCGATGTTCGTCTTTGTGCTTCGCCTGCGCAAAGAGAGGCCTGAGCTTTTCACTCTGTCGCTCGTCATTGGCCTGGGCATTCCCGGCCAGGCTGTCCTTGGGGGCATTACGGTACTCACGGACTTGAATCCCTACGTCGTGGGATTGCACTATCTACTCTCTGCAGTGTTGGTAGGACTTGCCGCAGTGCTCCTGTACCGCGTCCGGGTGGGTGGCCCCAGCGGAGTGTGGGACGTGCCCTCGCCGATAAGGATTCTCTCGGCTGGAATGCTCGGCGTCCTGACGCTCTCGGTCCTCATGGGCATTCTTACGACGGGCTCGGGCCCCCACGCCGGCGACCAGGGCGCTGCCCGAAACAGCCTTGATTCCTGGCTACTTCAGCATTTCCATGCCTGGCCGTCCTACGCGTTTCTTGGCCTCACAGTCCTGCTGACGGGGCTTGCGTGGTTTGCGGCTGTGGGCTCCCCCAGATTCAGACGAACCACGACCGCCCTGCTGGTGGTGACGATCGTGCAAATCGGGATCGGCCTGTACCAGGCGAGAAACGGATTGCCCGAGTTGTTTGTCGGCATCCACATGGTGATGGCTGCAATCCTCGTTGTCGTGACGGTGAGTGCGCTCCTGGCGCAGCGAGTCGAGCCCCGCTAAAGCTGAACTAGTGGGTCAACGCCCACCGCGATAAAGAGCAGCGTGAGGTAGGTGATGCTCGAGTGGAACACTCTCATCGGCTTGACCTCCAGCCCAGCGAGGGCCCTCTGATAGAGACGGTGCGACTCGATAATGAACCACGCGCCTGCGACCAGCGCGACAACCGTGTAAATCCAGCCCATCGGGGCCACAGGGATGAGCAGAAGCGACGCGGCGACCGTTGCCCAGGCATAAAGAATGACCTGCAGGCCCACGACAGGGGCCTCGCGCACAACGCCCAGCATCGGGACTGACACTCTCGCGTAGTCGTCCTTGTATCGCATCGACAGCGGCCAATAATGGGGTGGCGTCCACAAAAACACAACGAGGAAGAGAATCAGCGGTTCCGCAGTGAGGGACCCCGTCACAGCCGCCCAGCCGATTAAGGCAGGGAAACACCCAGCTATGCCGCCCCAAATGATGTTCTGCTCACTCCGCCGCTTAAGCCACAGCGTGTACACGAAGACGTAGAACAGAATCGCCGCGACAGAGAGCAGAGCGGCCAAAGGGGTTGTGAAATACCAGAGCCACAGCGTGGAAAGAACTCCGAGAATCGAGGCAAACACGAGCGCCTGGAGCCCTGTGAGTTCGCCGGTTACCAACGGCCTGGACTGAGTGCGCCCCATGATTGCGTCGATATCGCGATCGATGTACATGTTGAAGGCGTTGGCGCTCCCCGCAGACAAAGAGCCACCGATAAGGGTCGCAACAATCAACCACGCGTGAGGAATGCCCCGTTCGGCAAGAATCATGACCGGAGCGGTAGTCACCAGCAACAGTTCAATGACCCGAGGCTTCGTCAGAGCGATGTAGGCACGGGTAGACGACCAAGCGCGTGAGAGAGGCGACAACGAGGGGCTTGTGGCTCGCAGGGCGGAAGTTTGTTTGGCAGGCACAACAGACCAATCCTAGTTCTCCGGACATCCAAAAACCTGAGCGTGGCCCTAGCGCCTGGCCCTACCCAGCCCCGGATATACTGACCTTGCTCGCTCGGGTCGCTTCTTTGTATGGCGCCCATCAGGGGATGTTTCCGCTCACAGAAGGACTTTTCGGCTATGGTTTCCATTTTCTCCGACCTCGACCGGCGCGCAGTGGATACAGCTCGCGTATTGGCGGTGGACGCCGTCGAGAAGGTGGGAAACGGGCACCCAGGGACAGCGATGAGCCTCGCTCCCGTGGCCTACCTGCTCTACCAAAAAGTGATGAATGTCGACCCCGGCGACCCCCACTGGCTCGGTCGCGATCGTTTCATCCTCTCCGCTGGTCACTCGTCACTGACCCAGTACGTCCAGCTCTACCTCGGAGGGCTCGGCCTTGAGCTGGATGACCTCAAGGCACTCCGGACTTGGGGTTCGCTCACACCTGGCCACCCCGAATACGGCCACACCGACCACGTCGAAATCACGACGGGTCCCCTCGGCCAGGGGCTAGCTTCAGCCACCGGCTTTGCGTACGCTTCCCGTTTTGAGAGAGAGCTTTTGGACCCCGGCGCGCCCGCCGGCGCATCTGTGTTCGATCACTTCATCTACGTGATTGCCAGCGACGGCGACATCCAGGAGGGGGTCACCGCCGAGGCGGCCTCTCTTGCCGGCCATCAGAAGCTTGGCAACCTAGTCGTTATCTACGACGCGAACCAGATCTCGATCGAGGACGATACCGACATCGCTTTCACAGAAGACGTGAGCGCCCGTTACAAGGCGTATGGGTGGGATGTTCACACCGTTGACTTCGGCGACCCGTCCTCCTACAACGAGGACGTCGACGCGCTGTTCGCTGCTATTCAAGCCGCCAAGGCCGAGACGTCGAAACCGTCGCTGATTACTGTCAAGACTGTGATCGGCTGGCCCGCCCCCAACAAGCAGAACACCGGAAAGATTCACGGGTCCGCTCTTGGCGCCGATGAAGCTGCCGGAGTAAAGGCTGCCCTCGGTTTCCCCACCGACCAGAATTTTGTGGTGGAGGCAGAAGTCATCGAGCACTCCCGCGGGCTCCGAGAGCGTGGCAAGGCTGTCCGCGCGGCGTGGGACGCCAGATTCACGCAGTGGGTATCGGCTCATCCAGAGCGCGCTGCCCTTCTGAAGCGGCTGCAGTCTGGCTCTCTGCCGGAGCTCGCAGGAGTATTGCCAACCTTTGAAGGGGTAGAGAAGCTCGCCACCAGACAGGCCTCAGGAGAGGTAATCAATGCTCTAGCCGCTGTTCTTCCCGAGCTCTGGGGAGGCTCAGCCGACTTGGCAGAATCGAACCTCACCACCATCAAGGGCGCACCCTCCTTTGCTCCCGAGGAGCATTCGACTCGCGAGTGGACTGCCTCATATTCCGGCCGCGTTCTGCACTTCGGTATTCGCGAGCACGCCATGGCCGCGATTCTCAACGGCATACTCCTGCACGGGCTCACCCGAGCGTTTGTAGGCACCTTCCTAATCTTCAGTGATTACATGCGCCCTGCGGTTCGACTTGCGGCTCTCATGAAGATTCCCGCCCTGTATGTGTGGACGCATGATTCGATAGGACTCGGCGAGGACGGGCCCACCCATCAGCCAGTGGAACAGCTCTCTAGCTTGAGAGCTATTCCTGGTCTGGACGTTGTTCGCCCCGCCGATGCGCACGAAACCGCATGGGCATGGAAGACGATGATGGAGCGTCGCACGCATCCTGCCGGTATCGCGCTCACCCGCCAAGCAGTCCCGGTTCTTTCTCGTGGTGACGGTGATGCCACGAGCACTGTTCTGGCCAACGCCTCCCACACAGCCGAGGGTGGATATGTCTTGGTTGAGGGGTCGAGTGCCCCAGAGTGCATTCTCATTGCTACGGGTTCCGAAGTGTCTCTGGCTCTGAAAGCGCGCGAGATCCTGGAGGCCCAGGGTGTCTCTACCCGTGTGGTCTCCATGCCCTGCGTTGAGTGGTTCGATGAACAGAGTGCTCAGTACCGCGAGACGGTTTTGCCCTCCAACGTTCGTGCCCGAGTCACCGTCGAAGCAGGAATTGCTCAGAGTTGGTATCGGTTCCTCGGCGAGCACGGTAGAGCGGTGTCGCTCGAGCACTTCGGTGCTTCAGCAGATGCCGACACGCTCTATCGGGAGTTTGGTATCACCACAGACGCTGTTGTGGCTGCCGCCACTGCCAGCATCGCTTCTACCGGGAAGGAAAGCTGACATGTCTCACTCCCCCACTGCGCAGCTCGCGTCACTAGGAGTCAGCATCTGGCTCGATGACCTCTCGAAGGATCGTCTCACCTCCGGGTCGCTGGCCGACCTTATTGCGCGCTACAACGTGGTCGGGGTGACCAGCAATCCCACTATTTTCGCTGGCTCTGTTGCCGGCAGTGATTCCTACGCTCCCGACATCCAGACCATGAAGCGCGAGGGGGTGACCGCCGAGGAAGCTGTGTTTCGGATCATGATTAGCGATGTGCAGGGCGCTTGCGACCTGCTTAGCCCGCTCTATGACTCAACCGGAGGCGTTGATGGACGCGTCTCACTCGAGGTTTCGCCACTCCTCGCGCGCGATACCGAGGGAACTATCGCCCAGGCGCTGGAACTCTGGGCAGCGGTGGGCCGGAAGAACCTCATGATCAAGATCCCCGCCACTCGCGAGGGATTGCCTGCCATTACTCGGGTACTGGCCGAGGGCATCAGCGTGAATGTCACCCTCATCTTCAGCATCGAACGATATCGCGACGTCATTGACGCCTATTTTGCGGGCATCGCACTCGCCCAGAAGGCCGATCACGACGTTTCTTCGATCCACTCGGTGGCATCGTTCTTCGTCTCGCGTGTTGACAGCGCTGTGGATGCACAACTCGACGCCCTCGGAAGCGACGAGGCACTCGCGTTGCGCTCCAGCGCCGCGGTCGCAAACGCCCGCCTCGCCTATCAGTTGTTCCAACAGCGCCACGCCTCCGATTCAGCGGCAGCGCTAGTGGCGGTCGGGATGAACGCTCAGCGCCCACTGTGGGCATCGACGGGCGTCAAAGACCCGGCACTCCCACCAGCTCTGTACGTGACAGAGCTCGCGGTTGATCAGACCGTGAACACCATGCCAGAAAAGACCCTGCGGGCGACCGCCGAGTTCTCCGGCACGATTGAGGATCGCGTTACACGCGAATATTCCGACTCTGAGCGTGTGATGGCCGAACTCAAAGCTTTGGGTATTTCGGTGGACGCTGTCACCGATGAGCTCGA
>JBIIFP010000006.1:0-38244 GCA_044237205.1 Pontimonas sp.
AAAGCCAAACACATTGATCCAGCCATCATCATCGGCCAACCAAACAACCCACAACACCTTGGCCCCATCGACCAAAACGGGCGGTAGCTCAGTTGGTCAGAGCATCGGACTCATAATTCGGTCGTCGTCGGTTCAAGTCCGACCCGCCCTACCAAGACCTGCCGAAGTGCACATTAAGTGCACATCATGAGCTAACGCACTCCAACACCATCCACGCCAAACCTCACCTGTTTACTGGCATCCGCAACGTCAGCTAACACCCTCTAACACCAGCTATTACCTAGGCATCGAACCCATAATCCGTCGGTCACGGGTTCACGTCCCGTCCGCCCTACAGGGTCAAAATTTTGAGATGCCGATTATGATTTCGTTTGCTGCTCTTTCTCCTGATGTGTTTCTAGCTAGTCGCTGTCGAAGGTGGGTGTGGGAGGGACGCTAATCGTTGGTGGGTCGACCTCGGCGAAGAGATTGTCGAGTATTTGGATTGCTCGATCGGGTAGGACGTCTCCCGGATTAAAGGACTCATATAGTGTCTCCGCGCTTGCGACATCTGTAATGCCCACCAATGCCAGAAGCGCCCGGATGTCGTTGACATCTCTGCCGGGACGATTAGCTCGAAGTTTCATCGCAAGAAGTGTCTCGGCGGAGGCAACCTGGATGGTGATCTCTGCTGAGGAAAAGATTGTGTGCCACTCGACTTCTCTTCCCAGTGTCGGTAGTGCGTCAATCCGGGTCACTTCGAAGTTCAGCCAGTTGTCGTTCAGATCAAGTCTGGACGCAACGGATCGTGCCGCTTCAGCGACTGCTTCATTTTCGCCTCCCTGCACATTCATGACGTCGATGTCCTGGGTGACGTCTCTTTCGAAGTAGGACAGGGAGAGGGCGGCGCCACCCACAATCCGGATTTCTCCGCTAACGTTGCGGGCTCGAAGCTCGTGAATCAACTCTTGGAGTGCCTCCAGCAGATCAGCTCGGTTGAGGGAGAGTTTCATGCCTAGACGCTCTCAAAGGTGTCTGCCCATACGAGGACGCCCCGCTGAGCAAACTCAGGGGGAATGTCAGAGATGGTGGGGATGGGATCGGCGCTGTCGATGCGGAGACTGCGGGGGAGGGGGAGGAAGAATCTGGACTTTTCGACCCAGGTGGGTAGTGGAATCTTCTCTTCGGTGAGACGCCACGCCACAAGCCCAGCCAGAGCCGCATCCCACACCTGGTTTCCTGTGGGTTCAGGCTCGCAGAGCCCGAGAACGCCGCGATGCAGGCCGTGTTCGCTCACCAAGTTGTCGTTGAGTTGGATCAGCACTCTCAGTGCACCCTGAGTGTTACCGCCCTTGAGGTGCACGCGGATAGCGCTTGCCGCTTCCGTGACGTCTGCTTTCTGGATGGGCAGAGCAAACAGCTGGTGCCCGGTTCCTCGCAGCAACCTCTCCAGTGTGCTCACACTCAGGTCGCGTCCGCTTTCGATGTCTGAAATGTTGCTTTGATGGACCTGGGTCTGCTCGCCAAGACCAACCTGAGTCAATGACTGGCTTTTTCTCGCGGATCGGATCAGTGTTGATGCTCTGCTCATTGAGGTAGCATACCAAGAATATAGTCTGAAGACTATATTTGTGTGGGTGTAATCCGTCGGTCACGGGTTCACGTCCCGTCCGCCCTAGAGCGTCCCAGTAATTGGGGGCGGCCGAGGTTCGCTACCTTGTTGGGATAATGGGGTAGTTCAACACCGATACTCGCGAGGGGACTCATCATCATGACCGCAGACCACGGGGGTTGACAATGACGCTCTGCACCGTGTTTGTTCGATTGAGGCCACTTCCCGGTCATGAGAACTTCACCCGGTCGCTGATACTGGAGTTGGTCCCAGAGATTACGGCTATCGATGGGTGTGAGGTCTACGAACTCTTCGATGCGGTTGACGGAGATCTCATAATCTATGAACGTTGGACCAGCAGAGAGCACTGGCAGGCTCATTTTGAACAGCCCGCCATCCTTCGCTTGAAGCGCGAACTTGCGAGTCGGGTCGAGTTGCCAGTGGAGCGGCTAGAGGCCTACCCCGCCAGTTGAGACCTAAGCATCAAACTCGTAATCCATGGGCAACGGGTTCATGTCCCGTCCGCACTACGGTCTTGGTGTTACCCCAGTCGCCTCTCACCAACACGACTTCTGAACCCCTGGCGCTGTGAGAGCATTAGCCAATAGCCTGAGAACCTCACATTGGCGAACCCCCAGCCTCTCGTCCCCGGGAAAAGGAACCACAATGAAGAAAACGTCTGTAATCGCTCTGGTGGTGGGCGTTGTGCTCACTCTGGGTGCCTGTTCTCCCCAAGGCCTTCCCCCGGTTTCTTCCACGGTTTTGCTGGACAAGGCTGACACAACAGTGCTGGGTGATGACTTTTCATATCCTGGTGCTGAGAATCCGGAGATAACCTCAAGCATTGTTCGCCTGGAAGCCGGCGCGCAGACGGGCTGGCATCTTCACGAGGCTCCCATGTATGCCTACATTCTTGAGGGAACCCTCGAAGTCACCTATGACGTCGAAGGGGTCATGGTCACCAAGACCTATGAGCAGGGTGATGCGATTATGGAGGGTCTCGACACTCCCCACATTGGCAAGAACTTGACCAATAGACCAGTCTCTATCCTGGTCGTCAACATGGGGTCTTCGGACATTGCAAACTCTGTGCCTCTTGACGCTCCTGAGCAATAGACTCAGCGGATGAAGATTAGAAATCTGCTGGTAATTGTTGTCCTGAGTGGTTTGGTTGTTGCCGTGGCAGCACTCTTTGCCAGCCAGCAGGCTGTGACAGAGGTGACGGTGACGCACGCAGTCGTGACGCCAACCGCCACGATCGGCACCGGCCCAGGCGCAGTGCGGACGTTTTATATTCCCATCGAGGTCAACGGGGTCAGCGCTGACGAGCAGTATGTTGCGGGCACCCTTACGACGCTCGCCGAGGGCATTAATGGTGACCAAGAACTTCGGAGCTCTGATCTCGTTTTTGTTTTTGGTGAGGAAGCTAACCAGCTCGTCGTTGGCGGTATTTCGCTCTACCCATCCGCAGGAGCAACACTCGCTATCGGAGAAGAGACAGTCCGGCCCGTGGTGGGTGGTTCTGGCACTTACAGCGGAGCGCGGGGCGAGGTTGTCTCGACCAATCTTGGTGACCAGGGTTGGTCTCACGTGTTCCGCATCACCATGGGCTAGCGACTCTCTCACTGCCGCAACTGAGCACCGCCAGCGACGACGTAGTGCTCAGCTCGCACCTGGGCGCCGAGCCCGTATTCCGTCGATTCGACAGACCGGCAATCCCGATGGCCGGCAGCGGTTCGATTCCGCCTGGTAACGTATCCAGAACAATGGGGTGCCCGCCTTTCTCCCTGGGTATCTTTCACGAAGCAGTGACCTGTTCCGGACACATTTTCGGCTGGTGAGCGAGACTGAGAGAGCGTTCGCTATCAAACGCTAACCCTGCTCCCCAGAAGAGAGTGGAAAGGCCTATGGAACTTCAAGGAATTACGGTTTCAGCCTGGCTTTTACTCGCGCTAGGCGCAGCCTTGGTGGGGGTCGCAAAAACGTCCTTGCCGGGGGCGGGGATATTGCCCGTCGCAATTTTTGCCGCGGTGCTTCCAGCCAGAATCTCTACAGGCGTCTTGCTCGTTGTCCTGATCGCTGCAGATATTTTCGCTGTGGCACTGTATCGGGCTCACGCTGACTGGGCCCTCTTGAGGAGGCTCGTTCCTTCGGTGGCGGCCGGGGTGGTTCTAGGAAGTGTTTTACTCGCGATGGTGAACGACGGCATCCTGGGCCGCGCAATAGGAGTCTTGTTGGTTGTCCTTGTGGCAGTCGGGTTACGTAACTGGATTCGCAACCGGTCAGTGGGTGACGGAGGGATAGGCCCAGCTCCGCCGACGCGGGTGTCGCCCTGGAAATCATCGCTGTACGGGTCTCTGGCTGGCACTGCGACCATGGCGGCTAATTCAGCGGGACCGATAATGTCTCTCTATTTTTTGGCCTCGGGCTTATCGGTTCGAGCGCTCTTAGGTACGTCGGCGTGGTTCTACTTTGTGATCAACCTTGTGAAGTTGCCCTTTTCGGTCGGACTTGGCCTTATTACGACCAATGGATTGCTGATGAGTCTCAGCTTGATTCCCGCGATGATCCTCGGCGGTTTGCTGGGAAGTGTGGTAATCAAACGGGTAAATGTCGCCATTTTTGAAGTGCTACTCATGACAGTCACGATGCTCGCCGGGTTACTTCTTATCATCCGGTGATGACTGCCTCTAGGGGCGTATCTGGTTAATCCCCGAGCGGGTTGTACATCGTCACTGTGTTCTGTTGAACGCCGAGCGACTCGATCCGGGTTTCGAGTTTGTCCCCGGGGGAGAGGTAGGTAGTTGGAGTTAGCGAGTGGCCGACACCCCCCGGGGTTCCTGTGGCGATGATGTCGCCGGGATGAAGCGGAAAGAATTGAGAGATGTATGACACGAGGAAGTCGACGGAAAAAACAAGGTCGTTCACTGTCGCGTTTTGTTTTACATCACCATTGACCAGAGTCTGAAGTGAGGCGTCACTGTTAAATTCGTCCGGGGTGACCACGTATGGGCCTACCGGGCAGCTCGTCGCAAATGATTTCCCCTGGAGCCATTGGGTCGTCCGGTACTGAAAATCGCGCACCGTGAGGTCGTTCAGGACAGCAAACCCACCGACGTATTGTGATGCGTCAGCTTCGTCAACGTGGTGCGCAGTTGTGCTGATAATCACGGCCAGTTCGCCCTCCCAGTCGACACTCCCAAAAGCGAAGTCCGGGAGTTTAATGTCGTCGTACGCGCCGATGAGGGCATCGGGGTATTTTGTGAACAGGGTGGGGTAGGTGGGAAACTCGCGCCCCATTTCCGTGATGTGGGCAGCGTAGTTGAGTCCAACGCAAATGATTTTCCCTGGTGACGTGACAGGTGGAGCCCACTGGCTCGGACTAATTTGGTCAGCAGCGATCATTTGGCTGCTGTCAGAGATTGTGATGGACGGCCACAGGTCACTTCTCATCAATTCGCCGACGTCGCTGACATCACCAATCAAGTGTGCGTTGCCAGTGTCATCGATGATTGCAGCACGGGTGTGTCCTTCGAAGCGAAGTGTGGCGAATTTCATGGGAACCCTTTCCTGAGACAATGTCTTACTTTACATCTCTGTTCCGATAATGGGTTCATCAGGCGAGGCTTCTGGGATAATGAACGATGGAGCCCTACAGTTGGGAAGGCAGTTTTAGTGCCCGGAAGAAAATTGCATCGGGCTTCTAGTTAGCGGTCTGGAGAACCGGCCACGGCTGAATTCATTTGTTATTCACTGAATTGAGAACAAGCATGAATGGTCCCATCGGGGGAGCGGCGCCCAAAATTATCGCCCTCATTGAAGCGGTTGCTTTCCACCCAGAAGGGGTCAGTGTCCGGGAGATTTCTCGTGACACCGGGCTTGACAAAAGTACCGTTTCCCGAGTGTTCAACCAGCTCGCAGCCTTGGACATTGTTACTCAGGCTCCAGAAACAGCGCGCTTCTTTGTCGGGTCCAGACTCCAGTCGCTTGGTGAAGCGCTCCATACCCACCACACGCTATGGGGGTTGGCGGAGCCGGTTATTCGAGACTTATCTGTGACGTTTAACGAAACGTGCTACCTCGTAGAACGCTCCGGACATCTCGCCAGTTTTCAGGAAAGAATTGAATCGCAAGACACAATCCGTTACGTCATCGACCGTGGGCGTACCGCGCCCCTTTACGCTGGGGCCGCTGGTCGGGCCATTCTCTCTGGGATGGCTGACGACGAAGTTGACCACTACCTTGACACGGCGGAGTTGGCTCCCATTACTTCACACACGATCACCGATGGCAGAACACTGAAGCTTCTTGTCCAGGAGGATCGATCGCGAGGCTACAGCAAGAGCGATGGGGAAACTTTTGCAGGTGGGCACGGAATTGGCGCACCAGTGTTTCGCGCAGATGGTCAATGTGTTGCCGCCATTCTCATCACGACTCCATCCTCGAGATACGACCCAGAGCGGGTTTCCACAATGGGTATCGCGGCCCGGGATGCCAGCGTGAAACTCTCGAAAAAACTTGGGTTCGGTTACAGCCTCGCGCCATCGACAGACAGTTAACTGTTCTCAGTCAGTGGCCCCGAGGTGGATTCTGTGCCTCTTCGGGGGCCGGTTCGTAACGGACTGCGGGACCCCAACGCTATTCGTCTCTAAGAACTTCCCTCAATGACTTGTTTTTTTGAGACAGTGTCTATAAAATTCTAGAACCACACAATTTGGGTGGCGCTCCAGGGGTAATCTCTCCGGAAGTTCTCCTTGGAGCGATGAGGTCAATCAACACACATTAGGAGACCCAACGTATGTCCCTTAGACGAAGTAGTCACTGGGCCGAAATGTCAGCCCGAAAGCCTCGCTCAGTAATGGCCGTTGCCGCAGTTGCAGCCGTCATCCTGGCAGGTTGCGCCGGGGGCGCAGGCACCTCGGAAAACACCGAGACAGGAGAATCCGCGGACGACAAGGTCGTTGTCACCGCCTGGGTATCCCGGTCTTGGTCCAACGCCGCCGACGGTTGGGCAGCATTCATGGAGGCAAACCCCAACATTGAAGTGCAGACCGAAATCATCGACACCGATGACATCCTCCAAAGGATGCAGCGCGCACAAGATGCCGGACAGCCTTTGCCAGACATCATTCAAGATGACACGTTCATGTTGGAGGCCTACCTTGCAGCTGGACTTGTTGCCCCCATTGACGACTATGTCGCCGATTACGAGGCAACAGACCCCGACGCATTCGCCAAGGTGCTACCGATTGTTTTCAGCGAACCCAGCATTGACGGTCAGGTTTACGGTGTAGCAAACGCTGCCAACATGGACGTTCTGTATTACAACGTTCCCTGGCTCGAAGAAGCAGGCGTGGAGCTGCCAATCGACACCTACGACGAGATGCTCGAGGCAATCACTGCCATGAAAGCATCGCGACCCTCAGGAATCCCATTGTCAGTGCAGGCACTGGCAGGTGATGGTGTCACCACTTTCAAAACCGTCATGATTGGAACCGGCACACCATTCGAGGGATCAACCCCTGATCTGTTCTCCGACGGAGCGCAGTACACCATCGACTTCTTCCAGAAGGTTGAAGCTGCAGGGGGCCTTCCCCCTGAGGCGATTGCCTGGGGTGAAGCTGAAGCACGTGGAGGGTTCATCAGTGGTGGAGGCTTAATCATTGATGGGTTTACCACTGCAGGTGACTTCATCGCCGTCGATGGTTTTGACTTCGGTGAAGACTGGGCCCAAACCTTGATGCCGACCGCAACGGAAAGTGGCCTTGAAGGTTCGCGGCCGACAAGCTCGCGTGCTTGGTCCATAACCACAGGTTCAGCAAACCCTGATGCTGCGTGGGAAGTCATCAAGTACACGACTACCACTGAGTTCTTGATTCCCCAGGTGCTGCAGGGTGGAGTTCCACCCCGTAACTCTGAGGCAATCGCAGCGCCTGAGGTAGCCGAGTTCTGGCCGTTCTTTACCGCTGAGGTTATGGAGGGATACCTGGCCAGCGTCAGTGGCCCGATGTCACTTGACGCCGGAGATGTCGAGGGTATCCTCGAGCTTCTCTGGGGTGATATCGTCACCGGTGCCGACATGACACCTCAAGAGCTGGCGGAAAAGTACCAACCGCTGCTTGACGAACTCAAGTAACACCAGATAGCAAGCCTCAATGGGCGGTGAGGTTGTGGAGCCACACGGTTTCGCAACCTCACCACCCATTAGGTGAGAAAATCAGTTTTAGTCAGCGATGTTCTGTGGCCGCCCCTCCGGGAGGTGTGCACTCCATCGAAAATGAGAAAGCGACCATGGCAAAGAGCAAATCAGTTGCCACCGCAACGGCGCGGTGGGCGAAGAAGCGCCCGAGTGCAGGACCGCAAGTTCCGGCCAGCACCCTAGCCAAAGGGGGGATAATCCCCTACTTGTTCTCCATACCGTCGATCCTCATGGTCTCAATTATCTTGGCGTACCCTGTTATATGGGGAATAGTTCAGAGCTTCTACCGCCGGGAACTTGGCCAGGAAAAATTCTTTGTTGGATTTGACAACTACAGTGCGCTAGCCGTCTCGGATACTTTTTGGGCCTCTCTCCAAAGGACCGGGATCTTTGTGGCCGGTGGAATTATCATTGGCACCAGCTTGGGCCTTGTTTTCGCCTTTGCGCTCAACAACGCTCTTGGATCGCTGAGATTCCTCCGAGGGGTGAGTATCGCGCCTTACATTGTGTCCAGCGTTGCGGCAGCTGTCATGTTCAGAATTTTATTCAACGACCAGTTTGGTCCTGTGAACAAGATCCTTCAAGCGTTCGGGGGGGCGGGCCTTCCCTGGTTGAGTGACGGCGCGCTCGCGATGTTGGTCGTAATTGTCGCTCAAGTGTGGGGGGATATGCCCCTCACAGTGTTAATCTTGCTGGCCGGATTGCAGATGATCGATAAGTCGTATCTCGAAGCAGCGTTGGTCGATGGAGCGAGTCCACGTGTTCGCGCTCGTGAAATAACACTTCCACTTCTGGCCCCTCAGATTGCGATCACCGTTATTTGGCAAAGCTATTCGAGCATGACGGGACTTGGAATTGTCTTGGCACTCACCGGAGGTGGGCCTTTGGAAGCGACTCTCACACTTCCCGTCGAGATGTATCAACTGGCATTTATTTCTTTCAAGGAGTTCGAGGCGCTCGCCATCGGCACAATTGTCTTGTTCATCAACGCCCTGTTGACCCTGATTTATTTGCGTCTATCGAAAAGATATGGAGCTGAAGACTAATGGATGAAGTGTCGAGGGCAACCGGGCAACAAGCAGAAGACCTGTCAACCCGTCAAATAGCGTTGGGAAGGGGCCGGTCGTTCACTGGAGAAAAACCAGTGAGAGTGAAACGACTGGGTTACCGGGGGCCGTCCTTGGCCGTACTCCTAACGCTCGCCTTCTTGATGGTGTGGACCTTGGCTCCCTTCGTGGTCAGTTTCATTGTTTCTTTGCAGACCCGCGGGGAAGTGTTTTCCAACCCTTCGTTTTTTCCCCGAAACCCCTCTTTTGATTCCTACTTGACAGTTCTTGACACTCCGACGTTCTGGTCCAGTTTTGGGAACTCTGCCATCGTCGGCCTCGGAACGACCATATTGACGATTGTGATTGCAGTACCGGCGGCATATGCTTTCGCGCGGTTCAACTTTCGAGGCAGAGCGCTGCTACTACTTTTCACACTGTTGCCGCGCCTGGTTCCGAACTTGGCGTTGATGGTCCCGCTGTATCGTTTGGCTGTTGAAACAGGAGCCTTGGACAAGATCGTCACTCTCGTGTTCGTCTATACGGGAATGATTCTGCCGTTGGCAGTGTTCCTGCTCGTCGGGTTTTACCAAAAGCTTCCACTTGAATTGGAAGAGGCGGCCAGTATTGATGGAGCGTCATTGTGGCAACGAATTCGATATCTCGTTTTGCCCTTGTCGATTCCCGCCCTCATAACAATCGGTGTGCTGGCCTTCCGTGAGGCATGGAATGAATTTACTATCGTGCTGGTTTTGATGACCTCCGAGGAAAATCGGACCCTACCCTATGAGCTTTACTCCTACCAG
This sequence comes from Pontimonas sp., assembly GCA_044237205.1. Classification (GTDB taxonomy): domain Bacteria; phylum Actinomycetota; class Actinomycetes; order Actinomycetales; family Microbacteriaceae; genus Pontimonas. The sequence continues at coordinate 9,643 of JBIIFP010000006.1, forward strand.
GGCACCGAGGGCATCATCGACTACCCTGCGCAGGCCGCCTTGGCAATTCTGACGATCGTCCCTTTCCTTCTCGTCTACATGCGCTTGGAAAAATACGTAGTGCAAGGAATAACCTCGGGCTCAGGTAAGTAAGCGCGACGCCTGGCAATGGGGCTCGGCCCAGGATTGAACCCCTAGAGACTTGATCTTGCCTTTGTCGCTCCAGGGAGTTTCGTAACCGGGGACTAGACGTTAGGGCGGTCTTTGATGTGTTGTGCGAGAAGTTGAGCGAGGTGTATTCCTGTTGAGGACGAAAGCTCTGCAATTTGGGTCCGGCAACTAAACCCGTCAGCCAGGACAACGGCTCCCTCTGGTTGAGAGGAAATGGCGGGGAGAAGTTGGACCTCGGCAACTTTCTTCGAGACCTCAAAATGGCCTTTTTCGAAACCGAAATTTCCCGCCAAACCGCAACAGCCGCCGATTCTCCCAATCTTGGCGCCAGCGGACTCCAAAAGGGTTTGGTCCGGACTCCAGCCCATAACGGCGTGGTGGTGGCAATGTGGTTGAGCAAACCCAGAGACCCCCTCCAGGTCTGGGGGCTTCCAACCAGGGGTGCTGAGGAGTATTTCTGCGAGTGTAAGTGTCGCGCGCGCGACCTCCTGGGCCGCCTGGACGTCGGCGCTGCCACCTAACAAATCGATCGCGTCCGAGCGAAGGACCGCAGTGCAAGAGGGTTCCAGTCCGACAATCTTTAGGCCCTGTTTCACATGAGGGAGCAGATCGTAGATGGCGTTCCGGGCTTTAGTCTTCGCCCCGTCCAATTGACCGGTCGATATCCACGTCAATCCGCAACAGATTGGTTTTTCCAGTGTGATGACCTCGTAGCCAGCGTCCTCAAGGACGGCGATAGCCGCGATCGCGACTGAGGGGCTGAACGACTTCGAGAAAGTATCAACAAATAACACGACCGGACCGTGAACCGAGAAGCCGGGCGGGCGTCGCGGAATTTGTTTTCTCAACTGGGCAAAAGTATGGCGGGAGAATTGCGGTATGCGCCGGTTCGGGTCCACTCCGGCCAGTTGCGAAAACAGTGGTTGCAGGGGCGCTGATTGGGTGAGAAAGTTCACAAAGGGAATCAGCCATGGAAGATTGCCGAGCAAGGCCGCCCAGCGGGGGAGCCAGCCGACGGTGTAATGCGACATTGGTCTTACGCGGCCCCGATATTTTTGGTAAAGGGATTCCGCTTTGTAGGTTCCCATATCAACACCGGTGGGGCAATCAGACGAGCACCCCTTACAGGCTAGACACAGGTCAAGGGCATCATGGAGGGCGGGGGATTTCCAGGGATTGGTGCCCAGACCACCAGTAATGGCCTCTTGCAGTACTCTTGCGCGCCCCCTCGTCGAGTCCTTTTCGTTCTGCGTCGCCTGGTAGGAAGGACACATCACCTGGTTGGAAGAGGAGCCAGCGGTCTCCGAGCGGCATTTTCCTACCCCGGTGCAGCGATGGACAGCAAATTCGAGGCTCCCGCGATCGTGGGGGTAGCTGAAGCCCAGAGAGACGGGCACCGCGGTGTCAGAAATACCCAACCTGGAAGCTCGAAGATTGTCGTCCACTGGGTCCGGTTCGACAATGATTCCCGGGTTCATCAGGTTGAGGGGGTCAAATAAATCCTTGACTTCACTGAAGAGTTTGATGGCGGCACGCGAATACATTTTAGGGAGAAGCTCTCCTCGCGCACGACCGTCGCCGTGTTCACCGGACATTGAGCCACCGAATCCAGCCACAAGATCTGCCGCTTCGGAGAGAAACTGTCGGTACTCTTTCCTGCCCTCCGGAGTGGATAAACCAAAATCAATCCGAATATGGACGCAACCGTCACCGAAATGTCCGTAGGGGACCCCGTAGAGACCAAAAGTTTCCAGTAACGCCTCGAATTTTCTCAGATACTGACCGAGCACCTTAGGCGGGACTGCCGCATCTTCCCATCCTGAATGTGCTGGCTCACCAGCTGGTGTCCGCGACACCAGTCCGGCACCGTCTTCTCTAATTTTCCACAATGCAGCTTGGTGGTGGGGTGCTTCGACGACGAGACTGTCTAATGCTCCCGTTGTGTCCTGCAAAGTGCGAGCGGCGCTAAGAATCTCAGACTTATCATCGCCGGCGAGCTCCACCATCAACCATCCGTCACCTCTGGGGAGGTCTGGGACTGATGCCTGCCCAAAGCGTGAGGTGACAATGTCTACGATGCGGCGGTCAAGACCTTCACAGGCTATCGGTTGTGAAGGCAGAACGGCCATGACAGCGTCGGCGGCTTCGGCCATCGACGGGTATCCCAATACGACGAGAATTCGGTGAGTCGGTTCTGCTACAAGGTTCACTTCAGCTCGGCGGATAACTCCCCAGGTGCCTTCAGTTCCAACGAAAGCGCGGTGGAACATAAAACCACGCTCTGGCAACAGGTGTTCCAGAGAATACCCTGACACTTGGCGGCCAAAGGTCCCAAATTCTGTCCGAAGCAGTGCCAGGTTGTGTTTAGACAGATCTCGCAGCGCGTCCAAAAGGGGAGATGTTTGAGGTCCGAGAGAGCCCAGCAGCAGGCCCTCACCAGCGGCGGTGACAACATCAAGACCATTCACATTGTCGGACGTGCGGCCATAACCGAGAGCTCGGGACCCGCAGGCGTTATTGCCAATCATCCCGCCGATAGTGGCTCGATTGTGCGTGGAAGGGTCGGGCCCAAAACGCAAACCATAGGGAGCCGCGGCGCGCTGAAGGTTCGATAGGACAAGGCCAGGCTCAACAATTGCCGTGCGAGCTTCTGGGTCGATTCGTTCCACGGCGTTGAGGTGTCGGCTCGTGTCCACCACGAGGCCCGGTCCGACTGCGTTTCCTGCGATAGAAGTGCCGCCTCCCCGCATTGTGATGGGCACCTCGAGGTCGCGACAAACTTCGACAATGGCGTCAAGTTCACTGATTTCGCGGGGTGTAGCTACAGCGAGGGGAGGTATGCGATAGAGGGAAGCGTCTGATGAGTACAGGGCTCGGCTAAGGTCAGATGCGTCGACGCTGGCAACTCCAGCTTGCGCTAAAGCGGAAACAAGGGCACTCGCCTGATCAATCACTTGTGCCTCTGAACCAGCTCTCATGTGTAGGTGAGTACGACTTTCATCCGCCCAGGGGTAGGTTCCGCGTAGCAGTCGAACCCTGATTGTGCGTCTTCGAAGGGGAATACGTCGGTCACATAAGCCTCAGGAAGATCGGGGTGCTTGTTGAGGTAATCCTCAGCCTCGCTGAGGAAGCGGACGAAGTCAGAGGTGACGCCACCCAGCAAAGTTACCGATTTGCGGAACATTCGCTGAAATGCGATGGAGTAGTGGGTGTCGTCGGGCACGCCGAAAGCGAAAATGAACCCCCCGAAGGCCGCTGCTTCGATGGCGTCGTTCAGGGTAGAGGGTTGGTGCCCGACCGCTTCGATGACAATTTCTGGTGGGTCTGCCACGTCGACTTCCCGCGCCCACCGGTCGGATGACTTCCACACGAGATTGTCAACGCCAAACTGGCTGCCGAAATCTCTGCGGTCGATGCGGTCCACTCCGGTGACGAGTCTGGCGCCCCGAGATTTGAGGACGTGACTAAACAGGACGCCTAGGGGGCCTTGGCCAATCACCGCTACGTGTTTTCCTACCGGGTCTGGAATTTGTGAAATCGCGTTGAGAACGGTGGCAAGTGGCTGAATAACCGTGGCTCGAATATTGTCAAAAGTGTCGCCAATGGGCCGAAACATGTTTCCAGGATTCTTTACATACTCAGAAAATCCCTGAGAGTTGAGCGCCATTCCGACGACCCGCATCCCCTGGAAATGGAGGGGGTGGTTGGAGGCAACTACTTCTCCACACAGTTCGTGGAGAGGAAAGCCAACGACGGGATCCGCAGGGTTTACTCGGCCTCTAAATTTTGGAATATCGCTGCCGCAAATTCCAGCGGAGAGTAAACGAATAATAATTTCCCCGTCAGCCAAGTCTTTTTCATGAGGCTGCTCCGCTTCAATTCTCTTGAGTTTGCCTGGTGCTTCGACCTGCATCGCCCACATATTGGTCCTCTCTGGAAAAGTCTGCTCCTAACCTTCATCTAGAGCACCCCCATGACAGAGCTCGGGGGTGCTCTAGAAGCGGGCTAAGACAGGCCGGCTATTTCCCGGGCTTGATCAATTGTGGCCACTGGGCGACCCATGGCCTTCGCCATGCTCACAACAATGTCGACTAATTCAGCGTTTGACTGAGCGGGAGTGCCGTCTGGGTGGAAAGGATAGTCTTCCCAACCGACTCTGACATGTCCACCAAGGGAAATGACATGTGGGATGAGGCGCCACTGCATGGGGTCCATGATGCTGACATTCCAGTTAACATTTTCGGGTAGGTGAGCCACCATGAAGGTGAGGGCCTCGTGGGTGGCTGGCGTCCAGGTGCCACCCTTCCATCCTAGGAACAGGGTGGCCCAGACCGGGTTCTCCAAAAGGCCCTGTTTGCGGATAAATTCCAAGTTCCAGTAAGCGCCGCTGTAGAAGCATTCCACCTCGGGTTTTACCCCCCGGTCTAGAGCTGCGCGGGAAAACTCAGCGAGTTCATCTCTCGGGTGAAGTGCGTACATTTCGTTTGCCGGGTAGGCAGGGTCTGGTTGGAAAAATTCGTCGTGAGGGTTGAAAGCGTAGGACATCATGTCCGGGTTGTCTTCCATCATGCGAATCTTGTCAGGAATTCTCGCCGCGGCAACCCCGTACTGGATGATTGGGTTGGTGCCAACTTCTTCGACCTTCTTTTTGAGTCGAGTCCAGCCTGGGAAGTCAATTACCGAAACCTGCTTGCCATCGGCTTGAAGGCCCTTTTCTAGATACCGCACACCGTGTAGGTGGGCAATTGAGGCACCGGCGTTAATTGCGTCAATGTACTGCTGGCCAACTGAGTCTGTGTCCTCGACAGGAGGCATAAGCTTGTTCCCGGGGTAAGCAACCGTTGAGTCTGCCGCAACAGTGATAATGAGGGGATCCATCCAGGTTCTCTTTTCTTCTCAATTCGAGCCGAAGAATAAATTTCTGTCGGCGAGGAGACTACATACTATACACTTTATTTGGGACAATGTCTCGAAAAAATCAGCAAACCTTTCCCCGCGAAAGTGGGGCACATGGTTAGAAAAGAAAAGGGGTTTACCCGTGCAAGTTATTGACACCCACGCCCATGTTGCGCCTCGCCGCTACAAAGAAGCCATCGCCAAGAAGGGTGAGTGGCACGGTCTGAACAACGTCATCGGGGAGCTCCAGCGGCCAGAAGGATTTAATAAAGATATTGAGACTCGACTGGCCGAAATGGATGCAGCGGGCATCGACCGGCAGCTTGTGACTCCGTCAGTCGGTTTCTACCAATACGACAATGAACTCGAAGCCACGGTAACCATCGCACGAGAGTGCAATGAGGACATCGCCGAAATGGTCAACGACAACCCCGATCGGTTTTCAGGACTCGGAACCGTTCCTCTGCAAGATGTTCCCTCCGCCATCGAAGAACTGACCAGAATCGTCAAAGAGCTGGGCCTCAAGGGCGCCATCATTAATGACCACGTCAACAACGTAACCTACGACCACCCAAGGTTTTTGCCCTTTTTTGAAGCAGCCGAGAAACTCGGCGCCATCCTCGAATTCCACCAAGGCGGAAGCGGAGCAAGCGGTATTGGAACCGTGGTGAACCCTCGCATCCCCGGCTATAGTCTGCCAAACGGTATTGGTAACCTCGCAGACCGGACCATCACTTTTTCCGCTCTCGTCTTCGGAGGGGTCCTGGACAAACACCCAAACCTCAAAGTGCTGCTTGCCCACGGCGGTGGCTACACCGCTTTTGGCATCGGCCGGTTAGACAAGGTTGCGGGAGCCTTCGAGGGGAGCTACCCCGATGGCCCGCTTACCCCGCCGTTTGTCCAACCGGACGAGCAGTACAAGTTGCAACGGCCACCGAGCACCTATTTGAGTGAATTCAACTACGACTGCATCACCTATGACGGGGAAGCCCTGCGTTTCCTGATCGACAAGGTAGGGGCAGACCGTGTGATGCTTGGAACGGATTACCCCGCACCAATGTTGCTCATTGACTCGGTGCGGTGGATTGAAAGCCTCCCGCAACTGACCCAAGATGAGAAGAACCAAATCCTTCGAGTTAACCCCAACCGGTTACTAGAGCTCTAAAACAAGGACACAGACGAGGGGGGATGAGCCGGCCCAGGGCGCATCCCCACCAAACCCCCAGAAAGGGTTGGACAGTGCTCTTTTTTGCGGCAGCGCTCGCGGTCACGGCGGGAGCTATTGCCCAACGAGTTTCGGGGATGGGTTTTGCCTTAGTTGCAGCCCCTTTTTTCATTCTCTTGTTTGGACCATTTGAGGGGGTGCTCCTCATTAACGCTGGAGGAGCCCTCTCGTCGATGCTTGTTTTTCTGCAAACCCGGAACGGGGTCAACTGGAGACAATATTTTCTCCTCATCATCCCTGCCATGATGGCGATTGTGCCGGGCGCACTCATCACCATCTACTTGAATCGGACAACACTCCAACTTGTGCTCGGAATCCTCCTCATCGTCGCTCTCATCGTCTCAATACTTGTCAGCTACACAAAGCATCAGCTCAATCAGGGCGCGGTTGCCATTTTGTTTGGGGGGGCTTCCGGTTTCATGAGCGCCACAATCGGGGTGGGGGGACCCGCTGTCGGTATCTACGGGGTGTTAACCAGGTGGGAGCAGCAGGAATTCGCATCGACGCTTCAACCATATTTTTTCACGCTCGGTGCTAGTTCGTTCCTGACAAAAATCATCCTGACCGGCGAACTTCCCGATGTGAGTCCCTGGATTTGGCCATCAATCGTCCTGTGCACGCTCATCGGTTTAGCGATCGGGAAGAGGCTGCAACCTCATATCCGTAGCGAGGTAGCAAGAAATATTGTGATTGTGATTTGTCTGGCAGGAGCGCTAGCCACAATCATTGACGCCCTTACGCCCTAGACAAAAAACGTGGTGGAGTTCTTCCCACTCCACGACATCTCCTCCGTGCACATCAAGTGCACATCGCCAACGGACATACTCCATCGTCAGCCTCGCCAAACCTCACCTATTTACAGGCGTCCGCAACGTCTGAAAACACCCGTTAATGCGGGGGTGTCGACCTTGTAGCCGGCGGTCACGGGTTCACGTCCCTGTCCGCCCCACAGCTTTGCTAGCTGGCGCCTAGAACTGAATTCCCCTGGTCATTGCTCCGTCTATCACTAGGTTGGCACCGCTGATGCGGGAAGCCCGTGGGCTCGAGAGAAAGACAACTCCAGCGGCGACTTCCTCGGCCGTTCCCATCCGACCGGTGGGGTTTTTACCCAGAGCATGGGCGAAGAGTTCGGGGTTCTCCGCTTTGTGGTGTTCCCAGGTTCCGCCGGCGAAGTAAGTGTGGCCTGGCGACACGGTGTTGGCGCGGATCCCTCGGTCGGCCAGAGACAGGGCCAGTCCTGCCATATAGCTAATGATGGCGCTTTTGAAGGATCCGTAGGGTCCTGATGAGAAGCTAGCCTCCCGGCCCGAGACGCTGGAGAGAGCAACGAGGGATTTCACTGTGCTGTTCTCCATGTGAGGTATCGCGGCACGACACAGATTCACCGTGCCCATGAGATCCACTTGGAAACCGGCCTCCCAGCTCGCATCTTCGTCGGAAACGGCTAACGCTGATGCGTTCGCCACCACCATGTCGATGCCTCCACATTCTCTTGCTGTTGCATCGACCCAGGAGCGCAACGCACCAGGATCGGCTACGTCAAGCGCGGTTCCGAATGCTTGGGCTCCCGCGTCCCGCAAGGCTGTCTCGGCCTGTGCCACCTCTTTTGCGTTTCTCGCACAGAAGGCAACGGTTGCGCCCTCGTCAACAAAAGCGTCCACGATTGCTCGACCAATGCCCTTGGTCCCACCCGTAACGAGTGCGGTCTTGCCGACGAGAAAGAGATCCATGGCATAAGTCTCTACCCTGTGCAGGCGCTGGCATGCCAGCGCCTAGAGGTCGCGGCTCAGTTCCTGCGGTAGACGGCGTTCCTGTGACCTAACGCCAGCACAACGATAAGAAGAGTCTCTTCCTCGATTAGATAAATGATGCGGTAATCCCCAACTCTGACCCGGTATCCGAGTCGGCCTGTCAGGCGTCTGGCCCCGGGTGGTCTCGGATCGCGCGCAAGCAGAATTATTGCTCCTCGAATCCGCGTGGCTGCCGTGGCATCGAGCGCGCGGAGGGCTTTCGCCGCGCTCGGTGTGAACTCGACTCGGTAGGTCATACCAAGCCGAGATCGGCTTTGATTTCTTCCCAGGGCACGTTGGGTCCCTCTTCGAGTATTGCCTGGTCGAACGCGAGGATGTCGTCGCGTTCTTCGAGGGCGTCCAGCATCTCCTCGTACTGGGCGGGGCTAATCACTACCGCGGCTACCGAGCCTCGCCGCTCGATGAAGACTGGCTCGCGGGAGGCATGGTCGATCACCTCGGAAAACAGTTCACGTGCTCTGGCGGCACTGTAATGGGACATACCTATAGCGTACAACTCAAGCACTGAGATGTACAGAAGAGAGGACGTTGGTCCTCTGCTAGGCCCGGCCCAGAACCTGGGCCGGAGGGCAATCAAACGGATCTCTGGCTGCCAGGCCGACGCGGTTCAGATAGGCAATGACAATTCCGTAGGACTGAAACAGCCCGGTCTCGGTGTAGGAAATCTTCTTGTCCGCACAAAACTGTCGGACCAGCTTCGCTGCCCGCGCCAGTTTTGGCCGCGCCATGCTGGGGAAGAGGTGGTGCTCGATTTGGTAGTTGAGTCCACCCATGAAGTGGTCCATGAACAAGCCGCCACGAATATTGCGACTGGTGAGGACTTGACGGCGGAGGAAGTCGACCTTCACCCCGGCGGCGATTTGAGGCATGCCTTTGTGGTTGGGAGCAAAGGACGCTCCCATGTAGACGCCAAAGAGAGCCATGTGGATAACGAGGAAGACGGCTGCGATATACCAGGGCATCAGCGCAACAAGGATGAGGGGGTAGCCGATGTTCCGGGCCAATAGCAAGGTTATTTCCATGCCGCGGTGGTTCAAGGGCTCCTTCGAGAAGACTCGGCGGAAGGCTTGGACGTGGAGGTTTAGGCCCTCCAGGGTCAAGATCGGGAAGAACAGCCAACCCTGACGCTTCACGAACGCGTTCGTGAAGCCTGTGGTCTTTGCCGCTGCTTCCTCTTGGAACATGATGAAGTCGGATTCAATATCGGGGTCTTTGCCCACAGTGTTGGGGTTTGCGTGGTGTCTGGTGTGTTTGCCCATCCACCAGGAGTAGCTGATTCCGACAACCGCATTTGCCAGAATCCGAGCGGTACGGTCGTTGGTAGTCCCCGAGGAAAACACTTGGCGGTGGGCGGCCTCGTGGGTGACAAAAGAGAACTGCGTCATGATGATCGCCATCACGGGTGCCAGTGCCAGCTGAGCCCAGGAATCACCGATGAAGAACATTGCCGTGAGCAGGGACAGCAGCGACACCGAGAGCACCACAATCAAGGTGATGTAGTAGCCCACCGAGCGGGAAAGAAGCCCACGCTCTTTGATCGTCGCGAGAAGTTCCGCGAACTCCGAAGTGTAGGCATGGGGTCGAGGGAGGCTGTGCTCAAGGACTGCTTGTGACATCGTTCCTACATTTCGCTTGGTACTGACTTCCCAGCCGCGAAGGAACTCACGTTCAATCCCCTAGATGGCTTCAGGGTAACAGCGCAATCTTTTATTTCCCTGAACACGCGGAAAGCTCCGCGTAAGTTATTCACACAAGCTGCATATATACTTTGTATATACATCACGGATGGGGCCACACTGATGGACATGACCACAACCAAGTTGTTTCGAACTGGTGGCAGTGTTGCCCTTCGCATCCCGGCGGGGTGGCTAAACCCCGAGGTGCCGGTGACACTAGTCAGGGATGAACGAACGGGTCGGATTTATCTGAACCAGAGCGACCCGCTGGACACCCAGGATTTCTTTGACTTCATGCAGGGGCAGGACTATCTCCCAGACCCTGGCTTCGATGGACTTTCTGTGCGTTCTGACCCGCCGCGACCATCGTCGTTGAATCAGGGGCTCTAGTGTTCCTGCTCGACACGGATATGTGCAGCGAAGCCGTGATGGGCAATCCGAGGGTGCTCGAGCGACTGGGCGCGCTTGACCGCGATGCCTGGGCGATGAGTTCCCTTGTCTATGCAGAACTCCAGTTCGGCCTCGACAAGGGCAAACTGAGCACGCGCTCTCACACCTCTCTCGAAAAGTTCTTGCTCGCTGCGCCCTTGGTTCCCTTTGATCGAGGCGCTGCGAGGGAGGCGGCTCTAGTGCGATTCGAGTTAGAAGCGCAAGGGCGCCCCTCCGGGGCAGTGGATCACTTCATTGCCGGTCACGCCCGCTATCTGGGGGCCACCCTGGTCACGGGAAATACTGCGCACTTCGAGCGGGTCACGGGACTGGTCCTCGAAAACTGGCGAGACAACCAAGGCTAGACACGAGTCGATTGTTTTCGGCTTGGCGCCGAGGGATTGCGGTTGCGTGCGAGTACCGTAGGGCTCACACCAGAGGAGAATTCACATGGCTCGAACCGAGAGAACTATTGACCAGAAAATCGGCAGACTGGGCGTCTACAACGTTGTTGCCGGATCCCTACACCTTCTCCAGGCGATTGGTTTGGGTTATGTCCTGACCCTGCTGGATGACCAGGTGACCTACGCCGTCACCGCCGATTATTTGGCGGGCCCTCCCGGGTTCCCCATCCCACCCGAGCGTGTTGAACTCTTCGATATCAATGTGGGCTTTGGGGTCGTGGCCTTCCTGGCAATGTCAGCGTTCTTCCACTATCTGATCTCTTCCCCGCTGTTCTTCAAGCGCTATGCCGCTGGCCTCAAGCTCAACCGCAACTATTTCCGCTGGACCGAGTACTCCTTGAGCTCATCGGTGATGATTTGGCTGATTGCTCAGATCACCGGCATCACGGATGTGGCAGCGCTGTTCTCCATCTTCGCGGTGAACGCATCCATGATCATGTTTGGCGCCCTGCAAGAAAAGTATGAGAGCCCCGGCAGTAAAGGCTTCTTGCCCTTCGTCTTCGGCTCGATGACCGGTGTGGTGCCGTGGATCGTGATTGTGATCTACTTCTGGGCTCCAGGCTCCACTTCGGGTGTTGAGGCGCCTGACTTTGTGCTGGGCATCATCATCTCCTTGTTCCTGTTCTTCAACACCTTTGCTGTCAACCAGGCACTCCAGTACCATCGCGTCGGCGGCTGGAAGGACTACCTGCGAGGCGAGCGGATGTACATCACCTTGAGCCTGGTGGCCAAGACCGTGCTCGCCTACCAAGTGTTTGCGGGCGCAATCATTCCGGCTCTCACGGCGTAATGACCAGCGCGGCAGAAGCCCTTGCGGTGTTCCGCGAGCGACGGAACCTTGCGGCGCTAGCACCACAAGGTCCGCTGGCTCTGACGAACACACAATGGGTCGATACCGAACAGCCAATCTGGGGTGTTCCTGGAACTTGGGCGCCGAGGGCAGATGGCGGTTCTGGGCTGGTGCTGACTGCGACCCCCAAAGAGAACATCGTCGTCGATGGCGTAACCGTCGACGGATCCGCCACCGTGCGAGGCAAGGACGATGACTCGCCGTCAACTGTGGTGTTTAGCGAGACGGTCAGCGGCCATGTTATTGCCGGTGAGGGTGGCTACGCGCTCCGAGTCTGGGACACACAGTCTGAGGGCATCCAGAACTTTGGCACTATCGATGCTTTTGACTACAACGAAGCATGGGTCATCACCGGTTCCTGGGTGGAGATTCCCGGTGGCAAGAGTGTCGGGTTTGAGCACCTGAAGGACGAAGGCGTTGCCAGGGATGAGGTTGTCCCCGGCGAAATCAGCTTTGTTCACGAGGGCACGGAGTATTCGATCGCAGCGTTCAAAGCAGGCCGAGCGCTTCAACTCGTTTTTTCTGATGCCACTAATGGGGACTCGACTTACAGTGTTGGCCGCTTCTTGTTCTTAGCGCCCAACCCCGATGACACCATCACGCTTGATTTCAACTACGCCATCCTTCCTCCGTGCGCGTTTAGCTATGCCTTCAATTGCCCCTTGCCCCCCGCCCAGAACCGTTTTCCCTTCGCCATTGAGGTGGGGGAGAAAAACGTGATGGCGAAGGATGGATCACTCCTCCACCACGGTTAGGACCGCCCGTAATTCTTTCGGGCGGTTTGCCTTTTCAGCAATACCCGGGTCATACTGGGATTAGGCGAAAGCCATGACGTCATAGTCACTCACGCATTCCGCGGTCGATGGGGAAGTCGAACCAACGGAATGGGAGAAGACGATGTCCACGCACGTGACCCGCGGGGTGCTCTTTGTGCACTCTGCTCCGCGCGCGCTCTGCCCTCACCTTGAGTGGGCCGCGGGCAAGGCGCTGGGCCACGCTCTCAACTTCTCGTGGGTGGACCAGCCCGTGTTGCCGGGCACGCTTCGCGCTGAATACCAGTGGGAGGGGCCAGTCGGTTCTGGTGCCGCACTGGCTAGTGCGCTGCGCGGTTGGGAGCATCTGCGCTTCGAGGTCACCGAAGAAGCATCGACCGGGGTTGATGGTGGCCGCTTCATGCACACGCCTGTTCTTGGTGTTTTCTATTCCGCCATGGATGCGCTCGGAAACACCGTTGTTCCGGAAGATCGCATCGTCTATGCCCTGGAAGTCGCAGCCGGTGATCCCGAAGAAATCAGTCGCGAGCTTCGCTTGGCTTTAGGCCGGGCGTGGGACGAAGAGTTAGAGCCCTTCCGGCATGCCGGCGATCAGACCCCAGTGGTCTGGCTTCACCGCGTGGGGTAGCTGGCAGGCAACATTACTTCGCTCCGAATTCCTGAGCTGCGCCGGGATTCGAGGCTGAGCGCCGCGAGCACCACAGAAATGGCGGCGGCCACCGCCAAAGCGGCAATCGGAGCCCATAATCTGGACCCGTCAGCGCCCGCGAAACCAGCAATCAACGCCTCAATCGACCACCCCAGTGGGGTGAGGCCAGAGATTGCCTGGTAGAAGCCAGGAAGAATCTCCAGTGGTATCAGGTTCCCGAGGCTGACAATCTGGATAACGAATGCACCAAGAGATAGCGGCGCTAACCATCGCGGATTCCAGGCCCAGATGGCGAAGTGCAGGGCGGCGAAGGCCAGTGCTGTGAGGGCCACTAGAGGTGCCGTGATCGCCAGGCTCGCCCAGGAGACGCTCCCCAGAGTGTGAATCATCACTGTCACAAGTGCGCTCCATGCCACCACAACTCCAAGAATGGGTCGCACCGCGCGGGCAAGCAATGTTGATGTCCTCGCGCTACTGCCGAGCACACGGGATGAGTAGGAAGGCAAGACAAGGAAGTAGAGCAGCGCTACGAGCCACATTCCCACCGGTGCCAGCACGCTCGAGAAGGTTTCTTGGAGAGAGACATCAGAGGAGCGATCTTGGCTGGTGAAAACAACGGGGCTTGTCAGGACAGTGGCGGTGTCATCATCGCCGGTTCCAAGAGCGTTTTCCTCTAGTTCTGTGGCACCCTCGGCAAGCCCATCGGCGAACTCACGCGAACCATCAGACAGCGTTTCGGTGCCGTCTGCGAGAGCGCTGAGGCCATCGCGAATATCTCCGGATCCGGCTTCTAGGTCAACGCTCGAGTCAGCGAGAGCATCAGCGCCCTTATCGAGAGCAACAATCCCGTTACTCACTCCAGGGATTGCTGCAGCAAGAGCGTCGATGAGCGCTTCCGCGGGAGGAATCCCTCCAAAAGCTCCAGTGGCCTTGATGGCTGACAGGCCGGTGGAAATCTGCCCCAGTTGGGACGTAGAGGCGCTCAGGGCGTCTAAGCCATCAGAGAGGCCTCTGGTTCCAGCCGCAAACTCTCCGAGGCCATCGTCAAAGTCTTCATAGCCAGAGGCCAGCTCACTCATTCCCTCAGAGACACCCTCTACCCCGGATGCTAACTCCTCGGCGGCATCAGCTGTCTCTTGGAACCCATCCGAAATATCGACTATTGCTGTGAACAAACCCTCCATGATGCCAGAGCCAAACTCGTCGCTCACGCCGGCCGCGAGAGCTGCACCGACCTGGTCAGAGAGCACGCCAGCGAGATAGCTCCTGGAGGAATCCGTGATGATCGTGAAGGTTGCTTGCTGGGGAGCCTCGCTATCCAGCGTGGTCACGGCCAAGGAGAAGTCTTCAGGGATCTCGACGATGGCGTACACGTCACCGGCCGCGAGCAAGACCCGCGCTTGTTCTGAGTTGGTGACCAACCAGTCGACGGCAAAATCCTCGGAGGTCACCAGCTCGGTGACGAGCGGTTTGCTCGCGAAGATAATCGTCTCTTCGCCGTTGTCATCGGTTTCTCTGATCAGCTCGTCGTTGTTCACGAGAGCGACCGGCACCCGTTCTAGGCCGTTTCCTGCTGATGACAGGGCGCCGAGCAACCCGCCAATGATGATGACGGGGGTGACAATGGCCACAAGAATCCAGAGCGCTACAGAAGAGATGTTTTTCACAGTGTCAGCGCTCCTGAGTGAGCGGCCGCCAGGTCGGTGACAATCGTCGGTGTCGAGATGGCCGCTAATGCTCGCGCTGGGGGGAGGCTAAACAGCGTCACGGTCTGGTCGGTGGAGGCAAAGGTGTGTAATGCCGTCCACCACAGGCCACGGTCTTCGCTATCGGTCAGTGGCCCAGCGGGTGAGACAAGGCAGACCGGGGAGGCATCCGCCACAGCGATGGCCGACCACACCAGCACACGCTGCTCGGGGGATAGCAACCCGGGGATTGAGTCCTCAGAGATGGTCTTTCCAGGGAAGCGCTCTGCTCCCAGGACGTTAATCTTCGTGATGGCCTCTGACACCCGAGCGCTGCGCTCCCGGGCCGTTAGACCACCGAGGGTTCCTGACCAACGCATTCGCTCGGTGAGGGCCAACCCCACCGGGGTGAGCGCATCCGCATCCTGGGGACTCCAGACGGAGACCTTGGCGTGTGCTCGGCGCACCTCACTGGGGAAAGGATGTCCCCCGACATGGAGGGAGCCAGACACTGGCATCATCGCGCCAGCGAGGGTCGCCGCCAGAAGGCGCGCCGTTGCGGGCTCACCCACGACATCGAGCCGGTCGCCGGCCTTCCACTGGAAGCTGATTGGCTCGGATCTATGGCTGTCATCGCCTAGCACCAGGTAGTTGGCGTGCACCATGAGGTGGGAGGTCGCAGAAGCCCATTCGACGTCGTGAATGTGCGCGATGAGCGCTTCGCCCTCAACATCAGCGTGTGGCACCCGACGGTCTATCGACCGTGGCAACCACCAGGCGGAGTTCTTGAACAGCGCCATCAACGCTGGCACCAACGTCATGCGGACGATGAACGCGTCGAATGCGATGCCAATCGCCATACCGAGTGCAATCGGTTTCAGGGTGGCTGATCCTTCAGGCACGAAAGCTGCGAAGACAAAGAACATAATCAGCGCCGCAGAGGTCACCACTCGAGCGCCTTGCGAGTAGCCCTCTTCGATAGCAAAGCGCCAATCACCCGTTTTGACGTGTTGTTCTCTCATTCCAGAGACCAAGAACACCTCGTAGTCCATCGCTAACCCAAAGAGCACTGCCATTAAGAGGATGGGCATGAAACTGAGCACAGGTCCCGGGGTGACGTGGAGCAGGTCGGCGAACCAGCCCCATTGGAAGATGGCGACCACCACTCCAAAGGCCGCAGTCACTGAGAGCACAAAACCTAGTGCGGCCTTGATGGGAACAACAACCGATCGGAACACCGCCAGTAGCAAGATGATGGACAGTCCCACCACTACGAGGCCAAAAGGAATCAGGGCGTCCTGGATTCGCTGCGATATGTCGACACCAATCGCCGTCACGCCGGTAATGGCGAGGGGTGTTCCGTAGGACTCTTCCCACCCGGGTGTGCGCTCGCGCAACTCGCCGACCAGATTCTTGGTCTCTATGGAATCCGGCGCGAACTCTGAGACCACCTGGATGATGCCAGTGTCGAGGCCGGGGGAGGGGAAGCCCTGGCTCACATAGGCAACGCCAGGGACTACCTCTAGTTCAGCGCGGAGGAGGTCCAAGTCGTTCATCAGGTCGTCGCTGCCCGTCAGGTCCACCGCAACCAACAGAGGTCCGTTATATCCAGGGCCGAAACCTTCGCTGATCAGGTCATACGCTTTGCGTTGGGTGGAATCGGCTGGTTCTTGCCCACCGCCTGGCAGGTTCAAATCTAGGGAGAGCGCGGGAATCGCGACCATCCCGAGGCCGACGATGGACACCAGGCTCACGGCAAGCGGATATTTCATCACCATGCGCACCCAGCGCCTGCCCATGCTGGGCTTATCAGCCGATGCGGTGGCCAACACGAAGGCTTTGGAGCCAGGCCTTGGGCGTAGTTTCTCACCCATCAGACCCATGAGTGCTGGCAGCAACGTGATTGCTGCAACGATGGCAACGGCTACCGCCATGGCGGCTGAGGCGCCCATGACGCTGAGGAACGGGATGCCAACGACGAACAGACCGAGCAGGGCGATAATCACCGTGAGCCCCGCAAACACCACAGCGTTACCCGCAGTCCCCACCGCCGTGGCCGCGGATTCGAGTGGGTCGTGGCCTCTGGCCAGTTGGTCTCGGTGGCGCGAGAGGATGAAAAGGGAGTAGTCGATTCCCACGGCCAAACCGAGCATGACCGCCAACAGCGGCGCAGAGCTTGAGACGGTGACCCCGAGGGTCATCAAGAAGATGATGCCAACGACAATTCCCACCCCCACGATTGCGCTAGCCAGGGGCATCCACGCGGGGCGGAACGAACGAAACGTGATGATGAGCACCATGCCGGCAAAGAAGACGCCGAAGAGTTCCGTAATCGTCAACCCGGGAGTTTGGTCTTGGAAAATTCCACCACCGAATTCGACAGTGAGGCCAGAGCCCACAAGAATTTCGCGGGTTTCGAGGAGCTCGTCGAGCATGCTGTCGGTGACTTCGGGCTGACTAATCGAGAACCGAACTTGAATGAAACCGTAGCGGCCGTCGTCACTGAGTGCTCGACCAGCGAATTCGTCGAACGGACTCACCGCATCGTCGACCCCGCTGCTGCGCGACAACGTTCGCGTCATCTCTTCGATGAGAGCGGTGTTCTCCGCGGTGTCGAGACGGTCTCCCTCCGGCGCCACAAGAACGGCCTGCGCACTGGCACCAGCAAAGGTGGGGAACACCGCGTTCAGGCGGTTAAAGGCGGTCTGCGATTCACTACCGGGGATGCGGAAGTCTTCGTCGGTTTGGCCTCCAAAGCCCACCCCGACCCCGAGTAGCGCGACCATGGCAACCACCCACAGCGCGAGAACTCGGCCAGCGTTCCGATAGCTCGCCTTTCCCAGGCGATAGAGAAAAGTAGCCACTAGATCAGACCTGCGCGAAGATTTCTCGAAGGGGTGCCAAACAGGGCAGCTTGACTAGCCACCGCGGTCATTTGCACTGAGAACACTAGAGACATTCTAGATAGTGAGGTGCAACGCTTCCTGTGAACCAGGTGGCCCGCGGACCGGTTAAACGCTACGGAATACGACCACGGCGTTGTGACCGCCAAAGCCAAATGAGTTGCTCATCGCCAACTGAGGGCCGGATCCCAGGTCTCTGGGCGATGTCACGACGTCCAAGGGAATCTGTTCGTCCTGGTTGTCTAGGTTGATGGTGGGTGGTGCGGTGCGCTCATAGACCGCTAACACTGCGAACACCGCCTCAAGAGCACCCGTGCCACCAAGGAGATGGCCCGTCGCTGCCTTAGTTGCAGAGACTGGGATGGAGGAAGTTCGGTCGCCAAAGACTGACTTGAGTGCCGCATACTCGGCGATGTCTCCCACCGGCGTTGAGGTGGCGTGAGCGTTGATGTGGGTGACATCCTCCGGGGTCGCACCGGCTTGCTTGAGCGCTGCCATGACGGCGCGTGATGCGCCAAGACCAGCTGGGTCCGGGGCCGTGATGTGGTACGAATCGCTCGTCACACCGCTACCCGCAAGCTCAGCGTAAATGCGTGCTCCGCGCGCCTCGGCGTGCTCTTTGGTCTCGAGAACCAGCGTCGCTGCACCCTCGCCCAGAACAAAACCATCGCGGTCCACGTCATAGGGCCTGGATGCGCGGGTGGGTTCATCGTTTCTGCGAGACAACGCCTGCATCGCAGCAAAAGAGGCAATAGGCATGGGGTGAATGACCGCTTCGGTGCCGCCCGCAACAACAATGTCGGCGAGGCCCAATTGGAGGTGCTCGTAGGCGTTGGCAATGGATTCAGTACCTGAGGCGCAGGCAGACACGACAGTCCTAGCGCCGCCCCTCGCGCCAAGACCCATGCTGACCGCGGCAGCGGCAGCGTTTGGCATCAACATGGGGATGGTCATCGGCAGGACTCGACGGGCACCTTTTTCGCGGAGCGTGTCCCAGCCATCGAGCAGAGTCCACAAGCCACCGATACCCGTCGCGTAGTCGACCAGAATTCTCTCCGGTGCTACATCGGGCGAGCCGGCGTCAGCCCAAGCCTCTCGTGCCGAAATCAAGGCCAGCTGAGCTGAAGGATCCAGACGCTTGAACTCTTGACGCTCAAGAACGGTCTCGGGACGCACCTTGGCCTGACCTGCAAAGGTGACCGGGAGGTCATAGGTCTGCACCCATTCGTAGTCCAGGGTGCTCACACCTGACTCGCCCGCCAAGAGTGCCTTCCAGGTGGACGCTACGTCACCGCCAAGCGGTGACGTAGCCCCAATGCCTGTGACAACGACGGTAGTCATCGGTGTGTTCCCCTGCGGGGTTTTTAGCCCTGAGCCTTGGTGATGAAGGACACGGCTTCGCCGACAGTGGTCAGGTTCTTGACCTCGTCATCTGGAATCTTTACGTCAAACTTCTCTTCTGCATTGACGACGATGGTCATCATCGAGATGGAGTCAATATCGAGATCATCGGTGAAGGACTTCTCCAGCGTCACCTGATCAGGAGAAATGCCTGTCTCGTCATTGATCAGCTCGGCGAGTCCAGCCAAAACTTCCTCAGTTGTGTGTGCCATGGGTTCCTCTTCCTTGTGTGTTGCGGGACGGCTCCAATCTTAGAGCCCGGGGTGTCATATCTAGGGGAGTCGCACGACCTGTGCGCCGAAGACCAATCCGGCACCAAATCCAATCTGGAGCGCATATCCGCCAGAGGCCTCGGGGTGCTCCTCCAACAGGCGGTGCATCGCCAAGGGGATTGACGCCCCCGAGGTGTTACCGGTGGTCTGGATGTCGCGAGCAATCAAGACCGACTCAGGGAGGCCCAGCTGTTTGGCAAACTCATCAATGATGCGCATGTTGGCCTGGTGCGGCACAAAAGCGGTCAATTCTTCGGCGGAAATTCCCGACACTTCGAGGGCTTGCTGCGCAACTTTGGCCATCTCCCAGACGGCCCAGCGGAATACCGCTTGCCCGTCCTGTCGCAGGGTAGGAAATTCGCCCTCTGGGTCGTCGAAAGCTTCCTTGATGGTGTGATCCATTCCCACGGCGTCCCACTTAGACCCGTCAGAACCCCAGACTGTGGGTCCGATTCCCACCGAATCGCTTGGCCCCACGACGGCCGCGCCGGCGCCATCGCCCAAGAGGAATGAGATGCTGCGATCGGTGGGCTTGGCGAAGTCACTGAGCTTCTCCGCTCCGACCACCAAGACATATTCAGCAACTCCTGCGCGAATGAGGGCATCGGCTTGCGCAATCCCATAGGTGTAGCCAGCACACGCAGCGGAGATGTCATACGCGGCAGCCGGTGTCGCGCCGACTCGGTCAGCAAGTAGCGCAGCCAGAGAAGGCGTCTGGACCGAGTTAGAGATGGTGGCAACGATCACAGCGCCAATTGCCGCGGGCTCGATTCCTGCTTTCGTGATGGCTTCCTTGCTCGCGCGCTCGGCCAGATCAATCGCGCCTTCTTGGGCGCTCGACCGGCGACGTTCGATAATGCCGGTGCGCTGGCGAATCCATTCATCCGAGGAATCAATGGGCCCAGCCAAGTCATCGTTGGAGACAACTAGGTCACCTCTGGCGGCGCCCAGGGCCATAATCCGAGTTCCCGCAGGACCGTGGGACTGACGGAGTTCGCTCATGAGCCGGTCACCATCTCCAGCGCCCCGGCAATATCGTCCGGTGAATTGATTGCCACGGTGGGCACCCCTTTCAGTCCTCGCTTGGCCAGACCTGCAAGTGCGCCTGCCGGAGCTAACTCCATCATGCCGGTGATCCCGCTGCTGGCAAAAGATTCCATGCAGGAGTCCCACCGCACAGGCCTAGCAACCTGATCGACGAGATAGGACAGATAGGTCTCACCCGATGACACTACTGAGCCATCCCGGTTTGTATAGAGCGGGTAGTGGGGTTCACCTGGAATGGTGTTGGCGGCTGCAGCGGCTAGGGATGCAACCGCGGAGGACATGTAGGGGGTGTGAAAAGCCCCGGCGACACTCAGCGGAATCACTCGGGTGCCAGCCGGGGGCTCTTCGGCAAAACGCGCGAGTGCATCTTTGCTTCCCGCAACCACTGTTTGCCCGCCGCCGTTAAAGTTCGCAGCGAAAAGTCCGTGGTGGCCAAGCGCCGCTTCTAGCTCCTGGGGCTCACCGCCGATGACCGCGCTCATGCCGGTTGGCTCCGCAGCTGATGCTTCTGCCATGGCGCGCCCGCGCAGTGCCACGAGTCGAAGGGCATCCTCATCACTGAGCACACCGGCAAGCGCGGCGGCGGTGAATTCCCCGACTGAATGCCCTGCCATCTGGAGAGAGGCTGAAGCGGGAAGCGCTTCGAGCAGGGCCCGTCCGGTGAGGATGCCTGCGGCCACAATCAGGGGCTGCGCAATCGCTGTGTCGGTAATCGTCTCTAGGTCACTGGTCGTGCCGTGGGTTACCAGATCAACACCGATGGTGGTTGACCAGCTGGCAAGGGTTTCCCGGTAGTCAGGGTTATCAAGCCACGGCGCGAGAAAACCTGGCTTTTGAGAGCCTTGACCAGGCGAGGCAATGACAAACATAGTGTCCAGTTTCTAGTGGGGCCAGTGGAAAACGTTGGTGTGACCGGGCCTACAAGTTCCGGAAATCACTGTAGGCAACCTACAGTGATTTACCCGGAGCGGGGGGAGGCGTGTTTGGCTCGCTCATGGCACCAAGGATGATGGCCAAGTGCAGGGTCAGCGCATCGCGAGGAGCACCCGGGTCCCAATCGAGCACTTCTGAGACCTTCTTCAAGCGATACCGCACGGTGTTGGGGTGAACGAATAGCTCACGGGCTGTGGCCTCTAAAGAATGCCCGGTTTCGAAGTACGTCCACACGGTCCCCAGCAAATCCAGTGGATGATCGCGCAGCGGTTCGTAAATGCTCGCGATCAACTTTCGACGAGCCAACGGGTCTCCGGCGAGCGCGCGCTCTGGTAACAGGTCATCGGCCGCCAAGGGGCGACCCGCGTTACGCCAACTCTTGGCCACTGAAAACCCGGCGAGGGCCGCCTTGGCACTCTTCACGGCATCGAGGACTGCGGGAACGGTCGGCCCAATGACGAAGTGGCCCGGGCCGAAACTCTCATCGAGCGCCTGGGCAATTGCGACAAAAGTGTGCTGTTCCCGGGGCGCATGGTTCTCATCGTCGAGCCGGCGCCCAATCACCACCACAAGACGATTGCCTTGAACTCCGACCAACACGTCGGCGTTGTGGTGTCGGGCAGTGCGCCTGATTTGATCGACGTCGACCATGCGCGGGCTCGTCCCCACGAGAACGCAGACTTCTCCGTGGCCCGTCCAGCCAAGTGCTGCGATGCGCGAGGGGAGCTCTTGGTCGTATTCGCCGCTCAAAATCGAATCGACGACGAGCGCTTCAAGCCTGGCGTCCCAGAGCCCCCGGGCCTCTGCCGCTCTGGCGTAGACATCGGCCGCTCCGAAGGCAATTTCCCGGGAGTAAAGAAGTATCGCTTCGCGGAGATCCTCCGGTGCTTCCCGCAGCTTTTCCTCGACGACTTCGACAGTGGCTTTGATTAGCTGAAGAGTCTGTTGAAGGCTCACTGAGCGCAGGAGCTCTCTCGGTGCGACACCGAAGACGTCGGAGGCTATCCACGGGGTCGAGGCTGGGTTTTCATACCAACTGATAAAGGAGCTAATGCCTGTCTGGGCAACCAGGCCCACAGCCGAGCGACGGCCAGGGGGCATGTCTCGATACCACGGCAGAGTCGCGTCAAGCCTGGCGAGGGTTGCTGTGGCCATTTCGCCTGACACATTGCGCAGCCATGACAACGTTTGCTTCTTCGTCATGGACTGGCTCATAGGATTCCTCGAATCTTTAGTGGCCAGCGTGACTAGGCGTCGCCGCCGGTCGCCCCGCTTGTTCCCGCAGTGACATCGTGGAGACGATACTTCTCTATTGCCGCTTGGTGCGATTCAGCGGGCACGAGGCCTTCTTTAGCCAACTGCTGCAACACCCGAACAACAACGGAGGGGCCATCGATAGCGAAGTGCCGCCTCGCGGCTGCTCTGGTGTCGCTGAAGCCAAAGCCATCAGCGCCGAGGGTTAGGTAGGTGCCTGGCACAAACTCGCGAATCTGGTCCTGAACCGCATGGGTGAAGTCGCTGACAGCGACAAATGGGCCGGGGGCGCCCTGGAGTTTCTGGGTGACGTAGGGGACCTGCGCGGGCTGTTCGGGGTGCAAGAAGTTGTGTCGCTCGGCGGCGACACCGTCCTTGCGCAGCTCGTTCCAGGACGTAACCGACCATACATCGGCGCCCACGCCCCAGTCCGAACTCAGTAGCTCCTGGGCTTCCAAGGCCCACGGCACACCCACGCCTGAGGCGAGGATGGACGCGCGAGGGCCACTCTGGCTGGCCGCTGGCTTCAGCAGGTAGAGGCCCTTCAGCAGGCCTTCAACGTCCAGGTTTGCGGGCTCTTCTGGCTGAACCATGGGCTCGTTATAGATCGTCAGGTAGTACATGACGTTGGGGTCTGGGTGAGAGCCGCCATACATCCGCTCGAGTCCGGCCTTCATAATGTGAGCGATCTCATAGGCGTATGCCGGGTCGTAGGTGATGACGGCGTGGTTGGTGGATGCCAACAACGGCGAGTGCCCATCAGCGTGCTGCAGGCCCTCACCGGTCAGAGTGGTGCGACCAGCGGTGGCACCCATGATGAAGCCCCTCGCCATCTGGTCTCCGGCAGCCCACATCGCATCGCCCGTGCGCTGGAAACCAAACATCGAATAGAAAACATAGATCGGGACCATCGGTTCACCGAGGGTCGCATAGCTGGTGCCGACCGCAGTGAACGCGGCGAAGGCGCCGGCTTCATTGATTCCGGTGTGCAGAATCTGCCCCTCGGGGCTCTCCTTGTATGCCAGGAGTAACTCGCGGTCGACTGAGGTGTAGCTCTGGCCGTGTGGGTTATAAATCTTGGATGTGGGGAAGTAGGCATCCATACCAAACGTGCGGGCCTCATCCGGGATGATCGGCACCAAGCGGTGGCCAAAGTCCTTGTTCTTCAGAAGGTCTTTCAGCAGGCGGGCAAAGGCCATGGTGCTGGCGATCTCTTGCTTACCCGAGCCTTTTGCTGCTGGTTCATAGACCGAGCTGTCGGGCAGGGTCACCTGCGTGTAGCGGGAGCGCCTCTCCGGCAGGTAGCCGCCGAGTGCCCGGCGGTGCTCGTGCAAATATTGAATCGCTTCGTCTTGGTCACCGGGGTGGTAATACGGAGGCTGGTACACATCCGCCTCGAGGGCAGCATCTGTGACTGGGATACGCATGTCGTCGCGGAATGCTTTGAGGTTCTCGAGCGTCAGCTTCTTCATCTGGTGCGTGGCGTTTCGGCCTTCAAAACTTGGACCGAGACCGTAACCCTTGACTGTCTTCGCGAGGATGACGGTGGGCTGGCCCTTGTGGTCCATGGCGGCTTTGAAAGCTGCGTAGACCTTGCGATAGTCGTGGCCGCCACGCTTCAGGTTCCAGATTTCATCGTCGTTCATGTGCGCAACCATGGCCAAAGCCTTGGGGTCGCGACCAAAGAAGTTCTCCCGAACGTAGGCACCGTTTTCGGCTTTGTAGGTCTGGTAGTCGCCATCTGGCGTGCGGTTCATCAAATCCCGCAGTGCGCCTTCAGTGTCGGCCTGCAGGAGCGAGTCCCATTCACGGCCCCAGACAACCTTGATGACGTTCCATCCTGCACCGCGAAAGAAGCTTTCGAGTTCCTGGATGATCTTTCCGTTACCCCGCACAGGCCCATCGAGGCGTTGCAGATTGCAGTTGACAACAAAGGTCAGGTTGTCGAGGTCGTCGTTGGCGGCGAGCTGGAGAGCTCCACGGCTTTCAACCTCGTCCATTTCGCCATCGCCCAAGAAGGCCCAGACGTGTTGCTGGCTGGTGTCCTTGATGCCGCGGTTGTGCACATAGCGGTTCGCCTGAGCCTGATAGATGGCATTGATGGGTCCAAGGCCCATCGACACTGTCGGGAACTGCCAGAACTCCGGCATGAGTCGGGGGTGGGGGTAGGACGAGAGGCCGCCCGTGTGGTGGGACTTCTCTTGACGGAAGCCATCGAGTTGTTGGCTACTGAGGCGACCCTCGAGGAAGGCCCTCGCATACATGCCAGGAGAGGCGTGGCCCTGGTAGAAGATTTGGTCGCCGCCACCGGGGTGATCTTGTCCGCGGAAGAAGTGGTTGTGACCCACTTCATACAGTGCCGCGGAGGACGCGTAGGTGGAGATGTGGCCGCCCACACTAATGCCGGGGCGCTGAGCGCGGTGCACCGTAATCGCCGCGTTCCAGCGAATCCATGCGCGGTAGCGACGCTCAATCTCTTCGTCACCGGGGAACTCAGGCTCATTTTCGGGGGCGATGGTGTTGAGGTAGTCGGTCGTGGGGACCATCGGGACGCCCAGGTGCAGCTCCTTAGAGCGCTTGAGCAAGCTCAGCATGATTTCTCGGCCGCGCTGATGACCGGACTGCGCTACGACTGAGTCAAGGGATTCGCGCCACTCGTTGGTTTCTGTGGGGTCAGAGTCCATCTGGTTGAACGAGTACGGGTCTTGGTCGTTGACAGCCACCCTGACCTCTTCCTGGTTGTGGTAGATCGGGAACATTCGCGCCGGGATCGCCAGCACATATGCGCAACCAGTCTAGTCATCTGCTCCGAGAGTCAAAAGTGAGACATCACCGGTCGCAAAGTGGTTTACCATGGGGCGTTGGGCCTGTAGCTCAGTTGGTTAGAGCGCCACGTTTACACCGTGGATGTCGGGGGTTCGAGTCCCTCCGGGCCCACCAGGATTTAGGCGAAAAAGGCCACCATTAGGGCGAGATATATGCCCACAAAAATGGTGGGTGTCACATATTTGACCACCCACATCCACTTGGCGCTGGAAGTGTGGGCTCCAGATGTTCGGGAGAGCTCCTGCGTTTCGGATGCGACCTGGAACTGGACGAGTGCGCCGAGGATTCCCGAGGCCAGCAGGATTCCTGCTGCCGCGATGCGGACCGAGATATCGGTCTGCGCCAAACCAAACTGTAGAAGAGCGACCGTGGTGATGAGGAGAACCGTGGGCCCCAACTGCGAGAGGACCAAAGCGGTCCGAAGTCGGTGCCACGAGGTGGTGTGCTCAGATGTCATGATGTCCTTGGAATCTGTGAAGTCCTAAGTCCAAGACTAGTTGAGTCACCAGAAAGGCCACCGTGTCACGACCCGTGTTGCTGGTGATGGTCGCGGCCCTGCTCTGGGGGACAACTGGCACCGCCGCTTTTTGGATCGGTGCCCAGGTGTCGCCCCTCGCCATTGGGGCTGCCACCATGGGTATTGGTGGCGTGGTCCTTGCGCTGTTGGGTGGTTCATCCAGTCTGGCCGTGCTGCGTGATGCTGGCACCAGAGCGTGGGCCGTGCTCGGCATTCTCGGGGTTGTTCTCTATCCGCTGACGTTCTACTGGGGAATGTCCCAAGCGGGAATTGCGCTGGGGAACCTGATTGCGCTGGGCCTTGGACCACTAATAGTTGCGTTACTCGAGTGGGGTGTTGATTCTTCGGCGCCTTCGCGCCTGTGGTGGTTCGCCTCCGGCATAGCACTTGCCGGAATCGCAGTAATGAGTGTGGCAAAAGTTGATCTCGGCGGTGGCCGAGAGAGCAATGTCGGACTCGGCGTGGCTCTTGCGGTGACCGCTGGTGTGTCCTATGGGCTCTACACCTACGCCTTCGGGCGCTTGATTGAGCGCGGCCACACTCCTCGAGCAGTGATTGGGGCAATGTTTGGGGGAGCCTCCCCGATCCTTTTGCTGGCACTCGCAGTGACCGGTGCGGGGTTGTTCGCCTCGGTCTCTCAGGTCGCCCTCGTGGGTTATCTGGTTCTGGGGCCCATGGTCCTTGCCTACGTGGCCTTCTCTGTGGCGCTCAAGACGTTGCGCTCGAGCACCGTTGCTTCGGTGGCACTACTTGAGCCAGTCATCGCTGGCCTCTTGGCCATTGTGCTGGTGGGCGAAAGACTGGGACCGCTCGCCTGGGTCGGAGGTCTCGGTGTTCTGGGCGCGATGGCGATGCTCTCTCGCGATAAAGGGGAGCGCGCCTCCTCCAAGAACGCCTATTCTTAGACCATGGTCGAGAATCAAGAGCCAGAGGACACCGAGGGTCCGCGCAGGAAAACTTTTGCCCCTCCCGCTGAGGGAGCGAGCTTTACGGGTGCCCTTCCGGTGATGGGTGATACCGATGAGTTTGGCGCTCCGGTCGAGCCGGTCGCCCCGATCGCCCCGGTCGTTCCTGCGCCCAGCGCAGCGATTGCGCCCCCCGTTCGCACCGCGCTGAGCGATGACGAGATTCTTGCCAAGTTCCGCGGCGGGACGGCGGGCAGCACTGCCGAGATGATGAACGAGCTAGAAGCCCAAGTCACTCTTCGCGAGGAAGAGAAAGAAGCCTTCACCATGTGGGAAAACCTGACCCGGGCGACCCGCGGCGCAGCTGCGGAGGAGATCATCGCTCGTGAGCGCATCGTCTTTTATGGTGACACGGCGGAGCTGCTCTCGGTGATCGAAGCCGAGGCCGCGCTTCCCGACACCATCGATGAGATTGAGCAAGAGGCAGAGGACCACATCGAGTTGGAGGCGATCGAACCTGAGGAGATTACCTCGGTCGAAGGGGCAGTCGACGACGACCGTTGGCCTCTTCGACAGGCCGAGGGTGATGTGCGGCCAGAGGTCGATGGATCTGTGGTCGTCGAGGAAAATCCTGTCAAGGTTTCTGTTCCCGTGCTTGATCGCACCGGATGGGAGCCAACGGCGGAGAACCAGAAGGTACTCTCGACCGCTGGGCTGTTCTGGAGTTGGTGGGCCACCCTTACCCCGGTGATCGGCATCATCGCCGGTGCTTTCCTGGTGTCGCGCGGGCTTGGACTAATCGAGACCGTAGTCGCCTTGGGCGCTGCAGCTCTTCTTTCGGGAGGGATCATTGCGGCAGGGGCCTACGCCGGTGCTCGTACAGGTCTTTCCACCCTTCACGCGGCCCAGATGACCTTCGGTCGCCACGGCAACTCCGTCCCATCGGCACTGATTCTCGTCATCCGGCTCGCTCTCGTGGGCCTATTGATTTTGGGAGCCGAGACTCTCACGACGCGAGTGGTGACAAACGCTGGCTGGTGGCCCTTTGATCTCTGGATTCTTCGCGCCGCAGTTGCAGCACTCATCGCGGGAATTGTTGTGACCCTCGCCCTCCTCGGTGGGCGTGTGTTGCGCATCGGCCTCTATGTGAGCGCTGCCCTCCAGGCGCTCGGGATCATCGGCTTTGTCGTGCTTACTGCTCCCGCGTTGAACTTCACCGGGGTTGGAGTGTGGTCGAGTTCTGCCCTCCAGGTCCTGGCACTGGGCTCGCTGGCGCTGTCTGGTCTGTTGGTTCTCTTTGGTCACACCGGAGGTGACCTGGCTCGCTATCACCGCGGTGGAGGCCGCAGTGCAGTTGCGACCGTGAGTGGCCTCGTTGCGGTTGTCCCCACGCTTGTTTTTGTCTCGTATGTGGCCGTGGTGGCAATCGGCACTCCGCGTCTTGCCATCACCCTGGTGACTGATCCAGTGGGGACGCTGGCTGCGGAGCTGCCAGCCTGGTCCCCCGCCCCGTTGTTGGTGGGGCTGGTGCTTCCTCTGATTGGTCTTGCTTCCTTGGCGCTCTTCTCGGGAGGTCTAGCGAGTCTTTCCGCTGGAGTGCGTGTTTCCAGACCAGTCGCGACCTCTGTCTTTGCAGTGGTTTCTGCGGGGGCTGTGGCAGCGGCGATCGTATTCGAGCAGCCTGTGGCCATCTATGTCCCAAGCCTTCTTTATGTTTCAGGTGTTGTGCTGGCCGCGTGGGGCGCAAGCTTCGCAATGGACGTCGTTCTCGGTGCGAAGCGACTCGATGCACTGGCCACCGGCACCCTACCTGCATGGCGCGTGGCGCCACTGCTCGGAATGATTGTGGGCATCGCAGCGGGCCTCGGAATGATTACGTCCTCCTTCTCGTGGCTTGGGTGGCTCGGATACTTGCTACCACTGCTGGAGATGGCGG
>JBIIFP010000038.1:0-12114 GCA_044237205.1 Pontimonas sp.
GGCAGAACAGGGTCCGCCAGAGGAGTTACCTGCGCTAAACGAAGAGCGGTGGCGTCACGCCATTGCTCAAGTTCCCCCTCCCACCGATCACCCAGGGCATACAGAGTTGCTGAAGCGCTCGAGTGATCGATGGCGACTACCCGGTCCACCACCAGCACGATGGGCGAGGATTCTGCTCCATCGGTCGGCAGCGTCAGGCCTAGCGTGTCGGCGCCTAACTCATAAGGCAGCACCACGACCAGGCCAAGCGGCAGAGATTCGAGCTCTCCGGCGGTTGTCGTGGGAAGTGCAGCGTGGCCGGCGCGGAGGGCGTCTCGCCATCCGGCGCACTCCACCGCTACCGGTGAGCCCAAGGCCAGGTAACTGACCCCGCGACCGCGCTCACCCTGGTCGTCCCACCAGAGGGCGTAGGGCTCATCGCCGAAGAGAGCAACAAAGGCTGCCGACACGTCGTGCGTGCCCTGTAGAGAATGCCAAAGCAGCCCGCTCGTCATAGCCTTAGCCTATGAGCACGCGCCTGTTTAGCTTTTCGGGTGCGGCGCTGGGCGCTATTGACTGGTGCGACCCAGTAGCCGGCGAAACCCTCGTTGCCGACTCGTGGCGCGTGGAATCAGGCCAGGCGGTAGCGCTCGAGCGCCACCAGCGGAGGTTTTTCGCCTCCGCGGAGAAACACGGTCTTGAGGCCGCCACCCTCAGCACATTCTGGGGCACCGTGATTGCGGCTATTCCTCTCGAGGGCTCCTGGTTTCCCCGCGTTGAACTAGTGGCAACAGCCGGTGGTCCGACACTTCGCTATCGGGAGCGCCCTGCACCAGCATGGCTGTCGGAGGCAGTGGTTGCCGTTGCAGAGCACGATCCGCGCACCACGCCCCTGACCAAGGGTCCCGATCTCGACGTGCTGATGGCTCTGCGCAGATCCGTTGCCCACACAGGTGCGACCGAAGCGCTGATTGTCTCCGCCGAGGGAGACATCATCGAGGGCGCCTACAGCACGGTCGTTGTGATTCCACCCGGCGGTCACGAACTTCTGGTGGTTCCTCCGAGTGTGCCCCGAATTCCGAGTGTGACCGAGGCGGTGATCACGGAGATCGCACAGGCGCGTGGCATGCCCGTCGTGGAAGCGCCGATCGCCCTCGGCGCTCTGGAGGGTGCCGACCTCTGGATTCTGAGTGCTCTCCACGGGATTCGCATCACCACTGATTTTCCGGGTGGGCCAAGGCTGTCCCCCGACATCGCCCGGCGCGATCAGTGGCAGGCGCAATGGTGGGCGACCCGGCACAATCTGCGGTAAATCTCCACCCTTCACGCAATAGACTCCGGGACATATGAATGAGGTCCTCGGCGCCATACTCGACTTCGTTGAGGGCGTTCCCCCGGTATGGCTAACCTTGGTCGCAGGCGTTGCCGTCATGCTCGAAACCAGTGTTTTGCTGGGTCTGATCGTTCCAGGCGACACCATTGTTTTGGTCGCGAGTACCGGTGTCACCACCGTGTTGCAATACATCGCCATGGCAGTTGCTATCGTGCTGGGCGCCCTCGTGGGTGAATCCATCGGCTTTGGCCTCGGCAGAATCTTCGGCCCAAAACTTCGCGCCAGCTGGTTGGGCCAAAAGATCGGTGATGAACGATGGGAGAAAGCAGACCGCTTCGTGAAGCGCCGGGGCGGCATCGCCGTCTTTATCTCACGCTTCCTGCCCGTTTTTCACTCGGTGGTTCCGCTCACGGCTGGCATGACCCCCATGCCCTATCGGACCTTTATTGCCTGGACCACCCCCGCGTGCATCATCTGGGCTTTTCTCTATGTCTCGATTGGCTCCGGTGCTGCCGAGACATTCCGCGGACTTGAAGAAACGGTGTCCTGGGCGGGATGGATTTTCGTCGGGATCTTCGTGATTGGCATCGGGCTGGTGGCGCTCGGAAAGCACCTCCTACGCCGCTACTCACACATCGATGATGAAGCCGCACAGGCTCCCACGGAGAAGTAGGGGTCCGAAACGAAAAGAGGGGCCAGGCCCAAGGCCCAACCCCTCATCTCCGATTCGCTCCTTAGAAGCCATTCTCCGCAAGCCACGCAGCGGCAATCTCTGCCGCTGATAACTGGTCTTTGATGCTCTGAAGATTCAGCGCAACCAGGGCCTCGGGGGTCAAGGCAAGACTGATCGGGTCAATGATTGCAGCAAGCTCTGCTGCGACGTCACTCGAGGCAATGGGCACCACGTTGGAGGCTAAGAACAGGCCCTCTGGGTCTGCCAAAGTGACCAGGCCAAATTCGGCAATCCGCGGGTCACCGCTATAGACGTTGGCCAGAGAAATCACGCCCTCCACCAACGCGTCGACGGTGATGTCACCGGTGGCATCAAAGCCCACAACCACACCGTAGGTCTCAAGGAGACCGGCAGGGCCATAGGGCCGCTCTTCGAGTTCGGGAGCTCCACCCAAGACCAGGCCGTCGATTCCTGCCAGATCGGCAATGCTGACCAGGTTGTTCTCCGCCGCAAATTCGGCCGTGACGTTATAGGAGTCCTGATCGGTTGCCGGCGACATGGCGAGGGCGGTTAGTCCCTCGGGCAGAGCGCTCTGGAGCTCCTCATAGACCTCGTCAGCCTGGGTGGCCATGGTGTCGGGAGCGTAGTACTGCAAGAGGTTGCCGGTGTATTCCGGGAACAAGTCAACGGCACCGGATTCGAGCTCAGGCAAGTAGGCATCGCGCTGGCCGATCTGGAACTTCCGCTCGACCTCATAGCCGGCGGATTCCAGGGCCTGAGCGTAAATCTCGGCGATGATTTCGTTGGAATAGTAAGCCTGCGAGCCCACCACAATGACGTCAGTCATTGCAGGAGCTGCTTCCATCTCAGGAGCAGGGTCCTCCGTGGCTGCGGCGCAACCAGAAAGGATGAGGGCTGCGCTGGCAAGCGCAGCCAAGAGGCTATTTCTCATAGTTGTCGATGTCATTATTTCTCCTCGTTAGAACCAACATGCGTGTCATCGTGCACCCGGGAAACCCTGTGTTATCTGGCTCGAACATCTGCCAGGCGGCCCACACGAACTCCTCGGGGAGTGGCCAATCTCGTCCCTAAAGCAAAGAAAGCGTCGAGAGTCAGGGCGAGTGCGACGATAACAATCGCAGCGCCGACGGTCTGGTCGAACCGGCGAAGCGGTATGCCCTGGATGATGTCATAGCCAAGTCCACCCAAACCGACATATGCCACCAGGGTCGCGGTGGCCACAATCTGCAACACCGCCTGTCGAAGGCCCCCGAGAAGAACGGGCAGGGACAGGGGGGCCTCGACCCTCCAGAGAATCTGCCACTCGGTCATGCCCTGCGCTCTCGCGGCATCAATTACACTTCGCGGTATTTGGTGTATCCCGGAATAGGCGCCGGCAAGTAGCGGCGGGATTCCTAGAATCACCAGAGCCAGCACTGCAGCGACTTCTCGGCCGTTTACTCCGAGCACCAACACCAACAGCAGAATCAAGCCAAAAGAGGGCAACGCCCGGGCAGCGCCGGCCAAACCAACCAACCACGTTGAGCCCCTGTTGGTGTGGCCGACAAAGTAGCCAGCCGGTATGGCAATCAGAGCGGCCAACACGACCGCGAGTCCGCTGTAGTAGAGGTGCTCCACGACGCGTTGGGGAAGCGATCCTTCGCCACTCCACTGCTCGGATTCACCCAGCCACATCAGGGCATCGCGCAGAACGTCCATTTAGCGGACCACCACCCTCTGGGAGGCAGCGCTCACTCGGCTCCAGGGCATCAACAGGCGGCCGAGGAGGATGAGGAGAGTGTCAAGGAGTAGCGCGATGACCACGGTCATCACAACCCCGGTGGCAACCTCGGCAACGATTCGCCTCTGGAAGCCATCCGTGAAGAAGTAGCCCAGGCTCTGGACGCCCACCAGTACACCGACTGTCACCATACTGACGGTGCTGACCGCCACCACACGAACACCAGCGAGCAGAACCGGGCCTGCCAGAGGCAACTCCACGGAGAAGAACCTGCCCCACTCGGCATAGCCGAGAGCGGTTGCAGCTCGAAGGGAAGCGGGCTCGATGCTCGCAAAAGCGTCCGAGGCGGTGCGCACCATGATGGCAATCGCGTACACGCTCAAGGCAATAATCACGTTTGCTTCGCTGAGGACAGAAATCCCGACCAGCGGCGGAATGAGCATAAACAGCGCCAACGAGGGAATCGTATAGAGCAGGCCCACCGTGGTGAGGATCAGCGACCTTGACCAGGCAAAACGGTGCGCCAGCCACCCCAGAGGAATAGCAATGAGCACGCCAATCACAATGGGAATGAGTGAGAGCCGCAGGTGATCAAGTGTCAGGGACGCGATCAGTTCAAGGTTGCCAAGAACCCAGTCCACGCTAGGGGCCTTCTACCAGCCGGCCAGCGACCCGCTGATCTGAATCCACAACGATTCTGTGACCGCCACGGTTCTCGATGTGGAGAGCCCTTTTGCCACGATCAGCGCCGATGAAAGCCTCAACAAAGTCGTTGGCGGGTGCCGCCAGAATGTCAGCTGGCGTACCCTGCTGAACGATCACCCCTCCGGTATCGAGAATCACCACCTGGTCACCCAAAAGGAACGCTTCGTCGATGTCGTGAGTCACAAACAAGACAGTCTTGGCGAGCTTTTTCTGCACGGCCAGCAATTCCTGCTGGAGGTCGGAACGCACCAACGGATCAACCGCACCGAAGGGCTCATCCATCAACAAGATGTTCGGGTCAATAGCGAGAGCACGAGCGACACCCACTCTCTGCTGCTGACCACCGGAGAGTTGGGCTGGATAACGGCCGAGCAGCTCTGAATCAAGCCCCACCGTTGCCATCAGCTCCTCAACTCGGGCGAGACGCACCGCGACCTTGACCCCGCGAAGTTTCTGGACTGTCTGGATGTTCTCGCTGACGGTCTTGTGGGGTAGAAGCCCGCCGCTTTGCATGACATAGCCAATGCTGCGGCGCAACTCGACAGGATCTAGCGACGCGACGTCGGTGTCATCGATGAACACGTTCCCGGAGGTCGGGTCAATCATGCGATTGACCATCCGTAAGAGGGTGGTCTTCCCACAACCACTCGAGCCAACGAGCACCGTAACGGATCCAGTGGGTGCTTCGAGACTGAAGTCCTGGACTGCCTCAGCTCCGCCCGGATACTCCTTGCGGACATGCTCAAAGCGAATCATGACAGCGCATCCCCGGGGTTATCGAACTAAGCGGACTTTCCTCTAGTCAATCAGGCCAAGCCCGCGAGGTCGACCCCGGCGCTAAATCTCACCGAGGGCGAGGCGCGCCATACGGCGTGCTTCCTCGATGAGGGTGCCATCACCTTTATCGGAATGCACGAACGCCCGTCCCAAGAGAGCATCGATGACATCAACAGCCGTTTCCACAGCGAGACGACCAGCGGAATCCAGACGGATTCCCAGACGCTCGCGAAGGTCATCACTGATGACGCGAGCAACATCAGAGTTGCCGGAGCGAGGCGAGGTCACCGGGCGAATATCAAGCACGTCTCCAACCCGGAGCGATCGGAAGCCTTTCTCGCTGCGAAAAACATCCACCAGGGTGTCGAGGACAGTGTCGATTTGAGCGGTCACAGTGGCGGGCTTCTCGCGCTCCAGGCGGGCGACCAACGCATGAGTGACCCGATCACGGTTTCTGGCAGCAAGAGCCTGGAGGACTGCAACACGGTCTGGGAAGTATCGATAGACGGTGCCAATCGAGGCACCAGCGCGCTCGGCCACCATCGCAGTGGTGAGAAGTTCATAGCCCACGTCGTGGATGGTGTCACTCGCGGCGTCAAGAAGTGCATTGACCCGAGCCGTGCTGCGCGCTTGAACGGGTTCAACCCGAATCGAGACAGAAGATGCCGGTGCGGGAATGCGAGCTAGGGGATTCATGGGGGAAAACGACCTCTCGGCCCGCCCACGGGAGCCTTGTGTATGAGAAATTGACGATGTTCACTCTAGATGAGTTTCGTTCAACTGTGTGGGCCGCCAGTCCTGGTCTGGCAACGCCGACAAACCTAGCGGACCAGAAGGGAAAGAATCTCTGGGACACTACATCTGTGGATGAGTTGAGTTCGCCGGGCGATGGAGCCCCCTCGCAGAGGGCTCATGGCGCCTCTCGCTTTGAGGATTGGTATCTGACGAAGCGCGCTCGCTGGGCACGTTCCCTCGGCCACCGCGAGCAGATTGTCCCCTTCACCGGCTACGGCACGACGACCCAGGTTCGAATTTTCTGCCGCGTTCTCCTCACCAAGACCAGAACAACGCGCCGGGGGAAACTCAAGAAAATTCGCGGGTGGCGCAGCTTTACCAGTGTCCCCGTAGCTAATGCCCGCGTGCACATCACGATTAATGGTTTCTCGCTCACCCTCGACGCTGATCGCGGCGGAGTCATCGACCACGTGATTCCCGTTAAGCTCTCTCCGGGTTGGCATGCCCTTACCCTTCGGACCGACAACTCCGAACCGGCCAGCGCAAAAGTGACCGTAGTCTCGCCGAAAGCGCGAGTCGGTGTTATCTGCGACATCGATGACACGGTCATGGTGACTGCCCTCCCGAGGCCACTGCTGGCCGCATGGAACTCGTTTGTCCGCGACGAGCACGCCAGAAACGCCGTCCCAGGAATGGCCGTCCTTCTGGAACGGCTCGTCCGAGACAACCCCGGCGCACCGGTCGTGTATCTCTCAACTGGTGCCTGGAACGTCGCTCCGACGCTGCACCGTTTCCTTACTCGCCACTTGTTCCCCATCGGCCCTTTGTTGCTCACCGATTGGGGCCCAACCCCCGAGCGCTGGTTCAGGAGCGGTCAGGACCACAAGAGAACCAATCTCGAACGCCTTGCCGCTGAGTTTCCTGGAATCCGTTGGGTTCTCATTGGCGATGACGGCCAGCACGATGAGGAAATCTATGCCGATTTCGCCGCCCGGCACCCGAAGAGCATCCGGGCCATTGCGATTCGTGAACTACTCGGGCCTGAAGCACTGCTTGCCGGTGGTCGCCACCACGTCGATAAAACCGAGCATCCACAGAGCACGCCCTGGGTGTCAGCACCCAATGGGGCTGGGCTTGCTGGGGCGCTCGGCGAGTTGGGCGTCATTAAGCCCTCGCGCTAGCAAGCGTCTAGGCCTGAAGGCGCCACCTGCTAGCCTGAGAAACGTGAGCGTTCGCATTGAGAAAGTAGACCTCCCCGGTATTGGGACCAGGCACGACGTCATCACCAAGTCGGGACGGCGCCTCGGCGTTGTGACTCGGCGGGATGGCGAACGTGAACTGGCTGTCTTTGATCCAGCGGATCCCGACGCCTGCAGTGACGCCATCACGCTCAATGACGATGAAGCGATGGCACTCTCGGAAGTCCTCGGGACATCACTAATTCTTGGCCAACTGGCAAGCCTGGGCGATAAGGCAACCGGGCTCTATACCGAGCAATTCGTGCTCTCTGCCAGTTCGCCCTTCGCCGGTAAGAAGCTCGGTGACACCAAAGCTCGCACGCTGACGAAATCTTCGATTGTTGCTCTCTTGCGAGGCGCCGCAGTGATGCCCTCCCCCACCCCAGCCGATCCTCTCGAGGCCGGCGACATCGTGGTCGCTGTGGGAACCCAGAAGGGCCTCGAGAAACTGGGCTCCCTGCTCGCCGACGGCCACCTGTAAACCATGCACTCGGTAGCGACCCTCTTAATCGAGGTGGGAGCGCTTCTGCTTCTCCTGGGCTTGCTCTCCAGGCTCGCCATCCGGGTGGGAATCTCTCCCATTCCGCTCTACTTGGTCTTGGGGCTGGTTGTCGGAAGTTCAGGCCTTCTCTCCGAAGGCGGGGGTAGCGAGTTCATCGCCATCGGTAGCGAACTCGGTGTCATCTTGCTGCTGGTCATGCTCGGCATTGAGTACTCTGCATCAGAACTCGTGACCAACCTCAAGCAATCGCGGGCCGCGGGACTTCTTGATCTCGTCGCGAACGGGGCTCCAGGATTTGCGATGGGCCTTCTCTTGGGATGGTCACCGATCGCCGCCTTTGCGCTGGCGGGCGTTACGTATATTTCATCCTCCGGTGTGATTGCCAAGGCTCTGCGGGATCTTGGCAGGCTAGGAAACCGCGAAACACCGACGATTCTCTCGATTCTTGTCATCGAGGACCTCGTGATGGCCTTCTATTTGCCCGTGCTCTCAGTACTGATGATTGGTGCCGGCATTGTGGAAGGCGGAATCACTCTGGCGATCTCACTGGTGGCCGTTGTCGTCATTTTGTATCTGGCGCTACGCCACGGTGATCGCCTCTCCAGTCTCTTTAGCGCCGGTCACCCGGAGTCACTGCTGCTCGGTGTTTTGGGCCTCACGCTGCTCGTGGCCGGCTTTGCCCAACAGGTTAATGTCAGCTCCGCCGTGGGGGCCTTCTTGGTGGGAATCGCACTCTCAGGCCAGGTGGCCGACAGCGCGGGAGCGTTGCTGTCACCGCTGCGGGATCTTTTTGCAGCGGCGTTCTTCCTGTTCTTCGGTCTCTCGACGGATGCGAGCTTGGTACTGCCCATGGTTCTGCCGGCTCTAGCGTTGGCGATTGTCACGATGGGCACGAAAGTGTGGTCTGGATATCTGGCTGCCAAGTGGGCGGGAATTAGAGTTCCGGGTCGCTGGCGTAGTGGCTTCACCCTGACCTCGAGAGGCGAGTTCTCCATTGTCATTGCGGGTCTTGCGGTGGGCGCCGGGGTGGAACCACTGATTGCCCCCTTGGCCACCGCGTACGTCTTGATCACGGTCATCGTCGGCCCTCTGATTGCCCGGGTCCCCGACTCTCCCGCTTTCAAGAAGTGGCTCAGCCGACACACGTAAGCGCTCGATTTACATACCCCCAGGGGTATTTGCTATAGTTGCTCTGTATTCATTACCCCGGAAAGGTTTCATCGTGAAAAAGCACCTCACCGCACTTGCCCTAATCTTTGGCATCACCGTTGGCGTTAGCGCCTGCGCCACCGAACCTGTCGCTCTAGAAGCCGGCACCATCGTGATCGATGTTCGCACTCCAGCGGAGTACGCCTCAGGACACCTTGACGGTGCAGTCAATATCGATGTGCAATCCCCCGACTTCGCCGCTCAGGTCAGCCAGCTGGACCCGGGCGCGACCTACTTCATCTACTGCCGCTCGGGTAACCGCTCGGGCCAGGCCATCTCTCAGATGGCAAACATGGGTTTTAGCGACATGAAGAATGGCGGAAGCGTCGAAGAAGCCACCCAGTCCACTGGCATCCCGGTAGTCACGAACTAGAGTGCGCGACATTCTCGCTAGCGGAGACCCCGCTAGCGAGAATGTCGCGCACCATCGGAATCACCTCGGTCCCATACATCTGGATGCTCTCCATGAGGACTTCGTGGGGCATCGGTCCAGTCGAATATTTGAGGTCAAAGCGCTGAATTCCGAGTGCTGACACAGTGCGGGCAATCTTCGTGGCAACAGTCTCGGGTGACCCCACGAACAGTGCACCGTGGTGGACTTCGTTGAGATAGTGCTCTTTTGTCGTGGGAGCCCAACCGCGCTCACGACCAATTCGGCCAAACATGGCTTCATAGTGCGGCCACATTTCTTCAATAGCTTGTTCGTCAGTGCGAGCGATGTGCCCCGGTGAGTGAACGCCGATCGGTTGCGAGGGTTTGCCGAGCTGGTCGAGTGCGCGGTGGTAGAGGTCGACGTAGGGACCAAATCGTTCCGGGGCGCCACCGATGATGGCAAGCATCAGAGGGAAGCCATACCCGGCCGCTCGCACCACAGACTCAGGGCTACCACCAACACCCACCCAGGTTCGCATGTTGCCCGAATGGGACTTGGGGTAAACCTCTTGGTCAACAAGGGGCTTTCTCGTTGTGCCAGACCAGGTGACCGGGCCTTCCTTCAGTAGCTCAGCAAACAGGTTGAGCTTCTCTTCAAAGAGGACCTGGTAGTCGCCCAGCTCATAGCCAAAGAGGGGGAACGACTCGGTGAAGGACCCCCGGCCCATGATGATTTCTGCGCGACCGCGGGAGAGCGCATCAAGAGTGGCGAAGCGCTGGAAGACCCTGATGGGATCATCTGAGCTCAACACTGTGACCCCGGAGCTCAGAATGATGCGCGTAGTCTTCAGAGCGATTGCGGCAAGGACCGTCTCCGGTGTGGAAATGGCGAAGTCATCTCGGTGGTGCTCGCCAAGGGTAATGGCGTCGACTCCCACTTCATCCGCAAGAACGGCTTCATCGACGACGTTACGGATCACCTCAGCGTAGGGAAGCGGCACGCCCCTGGCGTCATGGGTGACATCACCAAAGGTGTCCAGGCCTAGCTGCACAGACTCCACGGCGTCCTCTCCTCCCACACGTCGACTACTGATACCTCGGGAAACCACAGTGTATTGCCCGCTCTAGGGCTGCAACCTGGTAACCGACCAGCCCTCGGCCTCGCGGGTGAAACTCACACGATCGTGCAGGCGTGATGTGCGACCGGCCCAGAATTCAATCCGCTCTGGCTCAATGACAAACCCACCCCAGGATTCTGGTCGAGGAATGTCCGGGTTCTCGGCAAAGCGTTGCTCCATTTCCCTCACCCGCGCCTCTAGCGCCTCCCTGGACGCGATGGGCCTGGACTGCTCACTTGACCAGGCACCAATTTGCGAGTCACGCGGCCTGGTCGCAAAGTAGGCATCGGACACTTCCGCGTCCACTGGGCTCGCATGTCCATAAATCAGCACTTGCCGGTGTTGGACATACCAGGGGAACACCACCGATACTTCGGGATGAGCCAGCAAGGCAAGCCCCTTCCTGGACCCGTAGTCGGTATAGAAATACAACCCCTGCTCATCGATTCCTCGGAGCAACACCGTACGAGACGACGGGGCTCCTCCTGGATCAATGGTGGACACCACCATGGCGTTTGGCTCATAGATTCCAGCAGCATCGGCCTCAGCAACCCAAGTCGCTAGCTGCTCCATGGGGTCTGACGACAAGGAGCCCTCTTCGAGGGCTATCGACCCGTAGTCCTTGCGCTTAGACAGCGCTGCGGGGGTGGAATCATTCATGTTCTACCCCCACTGCTCATTGGTGGACCTGAGGGGACTCGAACCCCTGACCCCCTGCATGCCATGCAGGTGCGCTACCAGCTGCGCCACAGGCCCGTTTCGCAAGCGAGAGCCAGCTTACTACAGCCCAATGGATGCCTTCACGCCAGCATCATCGCCGTCACCGCTGGGCAGGGACACGACCGGACAATCGCGCCAGAGTCTCTCCAGCTGGTAATAGAGCCGCTCCTCTTCGTGGAAAATGTGCACGATGATGTCGCCAAAATCCACAAGAATCCACCGTCCATCGCTGCGCCCTTCTTGACGCAACTTCCGGACACCCTTCGCGCCTAGTGATTCCTCAATCTCATCAGCAATCGACATTGCCATGCGCTCGTTGCGAGCGCTGCAGATGAAGAAAATGTCCGCCAAAGGCATCTGCTCGGAAACGTCCAACGCAACGAGATCTGTGGCGAATTTATTCAGGGCAGCGTGTGCTGCTACCTCAACGGCTGTCAGAGCAGTCTTGCTAGCCGTCATCGCTGGCACGTCATTGCCATCTAGCCCAACACATCCGTCATCACGGCCAAAATCAACAATGCTACGGCGGCTAGGCCCAAGACTGCGGCGCCCAGAGATGTCACCACGGCGGCAGTGCCCCACCGCGCGCTACTCACCATCACGATGGCAGAGTCATCACCCTTACCAGAAGCGGCTTGAGAGGCCCGCATGGGCATCACGCTCATCGGTATAGCACCGGTGACATAGTCGTCCATAACCTCATAGTCATCGCGGTCCATAACCAGGGCTGGCAGAGAGCCAACCTCTGAGAGGCTCTGCGGCAAACGAATCTGCCCAGTGAAGACGACCTCACCGGTATTACCGAGCGGTCCAGCGATGTCGATGGTGGGAGTCTCCGGAACAATCAATGAATTCGTTGTTGTGGTCATGTGACCCACACTTCGCGAGGGAGTAATCACGGGAACCGCATCGCTAAACGGGGTCACGGTGGTGGTCTGGGTAATGGGTGGCGCGCTCGCCAGCGCAGCAAACACCGGAGGAAGCGGCGGTGCCGTGGGCGTTGGCGCCCCCA
>JBIIFP010000039.1:0-12073 GCA_044237205.1 Pontimonas sp.
CTGGGATGCCGTGTGGAGCGTCTCAGAGACCGAGTTGACCTATCACCCACGGAAGCAGTTAGCCCTGTCTCCGGAGGGCAAACTCGACTTCGTGATCCCCGGCGGTCACGCGATTGTCGCCAGGCAGGAGCTAGAGCCCGTTTTCCATCGAAACGGTGTCTGCTATGCCTTCGCCCGTGATTTCTTGGTGGGCTCCGAATCGATCTACTCGGAGGCCAAGACCTCAGCGGTCGTGACTCCAGGGGCCCACATCAGTATCGACACCCCAGAAGATCTGGCCGCTGTCGAGAAAATCATCCTCGGTGGCAGGGACTAGGCCCCCTGGCCCGCCTGATAATCTCGCCTCATGACGACTCTTCTGTGGATGACAATTGAGCGCCATCCGGAGTCCCTCAAGACGCTGATTCGTGAACGACTAGTGGCTTCTGGCTTCGAGGTTCTTGAAGCCAGCTACGACTCGCTCGATACTCTGTCCTCGATGCCCCTAGAGTCCGTCGAGGCGGTCCTCATGGCGCCAGCTCGGTACTTTCCCACGGAACACATGGATCGGCTTACTAGCTGCGCACTGATCCAAATCTGGAGCTCGGGCTATGACAAGTTCAATATCGACGACGCCCGCAAGCGAAACATCGCTGTGGCCAATAACCACGGGGCTAACGCCGTCTCAGTGGCAGAACATGCGATTCTGATGATGCTCGGCGTCTCGCGCCGAATTCCAGAGATGCATGAACGTGTGATCACCGGCAACTGGGCGGGTAATGACCACGGGATGTCTTCTTACTCCTTGAATGGCAAGACACTCGGAATTGTTGGCCTTGGCAATATTGGGCGCTTGGTGGCAACCAGGGCACAAGCGCTAGGGATGAGCATTAGGTTTGCTGACCCCAACGTGTCGGTGTCGCCCACGGCTGATTGGGTGAAAAGCAATTTCGACGACCTCCTGGGCGAGGTCGATTATCTGTCCTTCCACGTCCACCTGAATGACTCGACCCGCGGCATGCTGAACATGGAGAACATTGGCAAGCTCGCGAAGAAACCCTTCATCATCAACGTGTCACGGGCAGAACTTGTCGATTACGACGCCTTGCTAGCGGCTCTGGATGGGGGGCTCATCAAGGGTGCCGCCATTGATGCCCACTACGAGGAACCCACGAGGCCCGATGATCCTCTGTTTCGGTTCTCGAACATCCTGGTCTCACCCCACGTCGCCGGCTCAACCGTCGATTCCTACTACGACACCATCGACGCGTGTCTTGCCAACATCACCAGAGCAGTCTCCGGAGAGCAAGTCCAGGGAATACTCGTTTAGGGTTGCTCGCCCTGCCGCTACCAGGCGGAGTACCCGCCGTCCACGACGATGTTTTGTCCGGTTACATACGCAGAAGCGTCGCTGAGGAGATAGACAATCGCCCCGACGATGTCGTTCTCGCTCCCCATTCGACCAAGCGGTGTGCGGCTGGAATAACGATTGACAAAATCACCGGGTTGGGACCTTTCAAGGCCTCCAGGAGAAACTGAATTACAGCGAACATGAGGTGCGAGGGTTGTCGCTAGCCAGGTTGTTAGGTGGATAAGCGCGCCTTTGCTGGCTGCGTAGGCTGCGGGGCTCGCCATCGGGAGACCCTCATACAGGCCCCAATCTGGACCAACGATTCCGTGCACTGAACCGATGGTCACAATCGAGGGGGCGCTGGCAGCCTCTAGGAGGGGAAGCATAAGCTGCGTGAGATGAAAAGGAGCCGTCACGTTGACCTCTAAAGCCCGCCGCCACGTTTCAAGCGACTGGTCCTTAAACCCCACAGCCCAACCCTTCAGATCGCTGGTCCCGACAAAGGCAGCATTATGAACGAGACCATCAAGCCGCGTGGTCTTCGAGCCAAGTACCCCCACGAGAGCCTCTCGCGAAGCTCCGTCTTCGAGGTCTGCAACAAAAACGTCAACCGACACTTTGGCCCGAGCTCCGAGGCTCGAAGCGACTGAGTCGAGGCCTGAAGCGTCGCGGTCGACCAGATAGAGATCCGCACCCGCCGCGGCAACCACAGTCGCCAGCGCAGAGCCTAGGTGCCCTGCGGCACCTGTAATCGCAATCTTTTTCCCCTTGAGAGAGAACAGTTCCGACGCCATCTCAGTTACCGCCTTTCTGGCGATGAAACAGGTACTCAGCAATGTCAAAATCCAACTGAGAGTCGATGTCAATCGCTCGCTCAGCCGGGATTTCAACACCGGCGACTTTTCCTTCAAATAACGAGTCTGCGTTCAGCACAAAACCAAGAGTGGTCACATAGACGACAGTAGCTAAATCAA
Organism: Pontimonas sp.; assembly: GCA_044237205.1. Classification (GTDB taxonomy): domain Bacteria; phylum Actinomycetota; class Actinomycetes; order Actinomycetales; family Microbacteriaceae; genus Pontimonas. Next base: position 2,305 of record JBIIFP010000039.1, read on the forward strand.
AAACTTTTGGGGCATCTTGGCGACGGCTAAAGGTATCGCCACCGCTGTCGATGACGGTGCGAAGTAAACCATCTGCGTCTTCCGCGACCATATTGAACCAGGGTGACCTCGCAGCTGGGGTATACGAAACAACGACGTCAGCCCCCGAAGCACTGTGTCGTGCAATTGCTAATTCGACATCAGCAACCGTCCTGAGCGGAGCGGTTGCTGGCAAAGACACAAGAAGGTCTTCCGGTGCAGCGCCCGTGTCGACCAGGTAGTGGGCCAAGTGCTTCCAGGACAACCATTCAGGGCTTTCATCATCTGCCAGCTCGGCGGGACGCAGAAAAGGCACACTTGCGGCGTGCTCCTCAGCAACAGCTCGAATCTCTGCCGAATCTGTGGAGCACAGAACACTCGTGACTCCTGCAATTTCACGCCCCACACGGATGGAGTGCGCAACCAGCGGTAATCCGCCCAGCACCTTGAGATTCTTACCAGGAAGACCCTTCGACCCACCCCGCGCAAACACTGCAGCCCAGATACTCATGAGCCGACCCCCAGGGTTGTCAGAAAAACTCGCGCTCCAGATTGTTCGTGTGAGTGGCGTATTGCTTCCACAGCGCGCAGAACAGAAACCCCGTCGGAGATGGCCACCAGAGGTCGACTGCCCGCTTCCACAACGGAGAGAAAACTCACCCACTGGGCCTCATAGGTTGACTGCGAACCAGAGTCGGTCACGATGGTCTCCCACCTGGATTGTGATGGCTCGAAGACCTCAACTGTTCCAGCAACCCCATCCCACCGAATTGTTCCACCCTCGCATACTGCAGTGACAGTCCGTGTCTTGTCCCCGCGGACAAAATCTAGACTGAGCTGGCCCACCAACTGAGTTGCAGCTTGATCACCTTCGATGCCAATCGTCACGAGCGCTGTGTCCTCAACATCAATCTCCAAAGACGAGGTTCTCCCCGTCCACGCCGAAACCCAGTCCCAATCACCGAAAATCCAACGGAGGTAATCGAGCTCGTGGCTTAACTCCAGGAGTACACCGCCTCCCAGGTCCGCCCTGGCCGACACGGTCTCTCGATAATCCTTCTCTGGGCGCCAATCGGGCAAATACTGAGCTGTTTCTGCGTTGAACCTCAGCACACGGCCAAACCGGCCTCCCCGAACTAAATCGCGGAAGGCAATCAAAGATTCGGAAAAGCGAAGGTTGTATCCGAGCTGCGATCGCTCGACTGCTGGTCCCAAGAGGTCTAGGACAGACGCGGCATCCGCGAGCGTGTGAGCTAGTGGTTTCTCGATAAAAACCGGGACATTAAGTGATCCCACCTGGCGCAACACGTCTGCTCGAGTTGTAGCAGGGCCTGCAACAATCACAGCATCCGGCCTAAACGCGATCACATCATCAAGCGAGCTAGTTGCCTCAAACCCCTCGCCGGTGGCAGCGTTCCGGGAGACGACCAAGAACTCAGCTTCTGCCCGAAGCCCACGGAGCACCTGGAGCGCCCGCACACCAGCACTACCGAAGCCGACAATCGCGAATCTAGCGCCCACAGAAATTCCCCAAGATTCGAAGCCCCGTCGGACCGGATTTTTCTGGGTGGAACTGAACCCCCAGCACGTTGTCGGCACCGACGACTGCCGCTATGGCTGCGCCCGCGTAGTCAACAGTCGCGAGCGTGTGGCTGGGATTGGTCGAGTGGCCGGAATACGAGTGAACAAAATAGACCGAGTCATCAGATTCGGTTCCGGCCAAGAGCGAGTGATCGACCCCCGCTTCGGCCACGTCGAGATTCCGCCAACCGATGTGGGTTGACCTCACAGCCGAACCCTCCGCACCATCACTGACCACTGGGCGCACAGTCCCATCAATAAAGCCCAAGCCTGCAGTTTGGCCAAACTCAAGGCTGTCGCTAAAGAGCAATTGCATCCCTAAACATATTCCTAATAGTGGGGTGCCCCGTGAGTTTGCGTCAGTAAGAGCTTGATCGAGTGCCAACCCTTCAAGAAAACCCATAGCGACCGCGAACGCGCCAACTCCCGGCAAGATAACCCTCTCGGCAGCAGCAACGACCTCAGGATCTGAGGTCACAATCGGATTAGCGCCCACGTGGGTCACCGCTTGCGACACGCTCATCAGGTTCCCGAGCCCGTAGTCGACAATCGTGATGTCAGGAACTGACATAGTCCCTTACCCCAACGCCGTTCGCTCGCAGACTTTCTCTCAGCGAACCAAGTTCAAGGCGGCCGTAATGGAGCGCCCGGCCCACGGCAATTGCATCGACATTGGTCGCGTCCACAAGCTCCTGGGCATGAGTCGAGGACCCGACCCCTCCCGAGGCAATTACCGGAACCGTGGACAACTCTCCAGCCATCTTCATGAGGCCTAAATCAGCCCCGGTCTCGGTCCCGTCTCGGTCGACCGAGGTGACGAGAACTTCTCCCGCGCCCCGCGCGATGCCTTCGTCAATCCACTCCGCGACGTCACGACCCGACCTTTCGCGGCCTCCTTCGGTGTAGACCTCCCATTTTCCAGGAGCGACTGACTTTGCTTCAACGGAGAGCACCACACACTGCCGTCCAAAGCTCTCGGCCACCCGCGTCAAGAGCGCGGGGTCTTTGACTGCCGCTGTGTTAATCGCAACCTTGTCAGCTCCGGCGCGTAGCAAGGCCCGTACGTCGTCGACGCTGCGGATGCCACCCCCAACAGTGATGGGCACGAAGACATCTTTGACGACCTCTGTCACGAGCTCACCGAGATAGTTGCGGTTGTACAAACTGGCCACAGCATCAATGTAGAGAAGCTCATCGACGCCTTGCTCGTAGTACTGACGAGCCTTCTCGTTAGGCGACCCGATAACGCGCAAGCCCTCGAAGCGAATTCCCTTGATGAGATTCGTGCCCTTAATGTCTAGCCGCGAAATCAGTCGAACCGGCTTTATCCCCTCTGCGGTCATGACTCCGACCAAATCGGGTGGCGAAGCACCCATTTGCCATCCCACTTCCAGAGGTGAGGAGTGCGGAAGTTGTCGACGAGTAGGTCAAAATACTCGCGGTCCATGATCGGTCGCTCGAACATCTTTGATGCGACAGGAAACTCCTTCTCAGGCAGAGAAAGATATTCCAACATTTCATCAAGGAAGCGCTCGGGATACTCGTGGTCGTATTTCGTGACCAGCGAAACGCCCTCATCCCGATCGATATCGCCGCTGCGGATTTCCTGGGCGGCGTCATAGCTGGCCCGGCCAATTCCGAACTTCGCACCGGTCGTGTAGTAATGGAGGTCATCAATACGGTCATCAATGCTGTTGTACTTCGAGTAGGTCCCGGGAGTCCTCTCTGGCGAGGCTTCAAAACCACCGTGTTCAACCGCGTAGTAATAGGCAGATTGAGGGTGCCAGCGTAAGTAGTAGCCGAGGTAGTGAACCTCGGTCTTGTGCGCTCTCACTTTCTCCGCTTGAGAGGGCAAATAGGGCAACAGATCATTCATCTCAAGCCCGAACTGGTCGGTGAGCTCCGTGATGGTCACTCCACCAAGATGCACCTGGGACAAATTTTCAAACTCGAAGTAGCCACTACTCCTGGTTGCGGTGGCGGTATCCCCAATCGGGTTTCCGTATTCGGCCTCGTCTTCTCCATAAAAGACCAGGGGAATGTTGAAAAGTTCAGCCATTTTTGGGGCCAGGAACTTCTGACCAAACATGAAAGGTTGAAAGGGGTGCAATAGAAGCTCAGTAGACAGTCGCGTTATGAGCCGATGAACGCGACCATTAGGCGTCATGAGGTAATTGTCGTGGCCGGCATGAATCCACCGATCAAAGTTGCGTCGTCCCCAATCCGTATACACGTGAGGCGCCCAGGTCACTGTCAGTGGGTGCATCCCGTACTTTGTCTTCAAGATGTGAGATGCATAGAAGCTGTCTTTACCGCCGGACCCCGGCACTATGCAGTCGTAGGAACCATCGCTCTTACGGTTTTGATCACACAACTCTTGCAGTTGCGCTTCCCTAGCTTCCCAGTCGATTTCTCCGCGTTTGCGCTCGGCAAAACGACAAGCATCGCACACGCCTTCGCCATCAAAATTGATGGCCACTTTTTTGCTCCCCGGGGTGTTAAGGAATTCCACTGAGGAGTTGGGACGCTGGTTGGAGATCACACAGTCCCGGCAATAGGCCACCTGAGGAGGCAAACCGTAGAGGGCCTCGCCCGACCCCAGTCCCTCGAAGCGCTTTAGATCGACAGCGGTTGGGTAACGGATCAGATCCACGCTCTAGTCACCCTTTCTGTCAAAGTCTCGGCGGGCACGTTCAAGGTCCTCGACATCTCCCAAATCCCTCCAAGACTCATGCATAGGATAAGCGAAAACCTTTTGCCGACCCAACCATTCGCCCACCAAATCGGGCATATCGAGTCGCACCGCCGGGGCGACACTGCGCACAACCCCGGGCTCCAGAACATAAACACCCGCGTTGACAAAGTCCCGATAAACAGGCTTTTCCTGCATCGCGACGATGTGGTTCCCCTCCAGCTCAATGACTCCAAACGGAATTTGCGTATCGAGGACTTTGACTCCGACGGTGATGTCAGCAGAATGAGACTGGTGGTAGCTGAGCATCTCTGTCAGGCGCGCTGACAAGAGGACGTCACCGTTGATGAGAACAATCGGTGAGGTGAAAGCACCCTCAAGAAGTGACAGCGCACCACCTGTCCCCAGTGGCTGCTCTTCTTTGACATAGGTGATGCGAACCCCTAAGTCTGAACCGTCGCCAAAGTGCCCCTCGATCTGGTCACCCAAATAGTTGATAGCCAGTACAAAATTGACAAACCCCTCTGCCCGAAAGGATTCAATGGTGTGTTGCACCATTGGCTTCCCGCCGAGGGGAATCATTGGCTTCGGAGTATTCTCCGTGAGCGGTCGGAGGCGGAGCCCCATCCCCCCAGCCATGATGACGACTGTGTTGTCCCGGGCAGCAGCTTCGCCATCTGGCTGGTCGATAAACAAGCCGGCAAGCTTTCCTTCCCCGTCCACGAGCGGGAGGTGCGTCACTTCATGCGAACGAGCCAGCCGGGTGAGTTCTGACACGGGTGTCCCGTTCGGTGCGGACGCGAAACTCGGGTTCATCACCGTCTTTGCCGGACTGTCAAGCCCGGCACCCGCGAGCAGGCCGCGACGAATATCGCCATCCGAGACGATACCGAGCAAGGTGTCGTGGGTACCGACTACGAGGCAGAGTCTCAGACCCGAACTGGTGAGACTCTCAACTACGTCCTTGACGGTCGCCGACTCCGTGACACAGCAACGCGACACATCATCAACTAACACGGTCCGCCTTCACTACTGAGCGTGGCTGGTCGTAAAAAACCTTGCCCTTCAGGCTACCCGAGTCGAGGTTTTCCAGGATAGACAGGATCTTCTTCGCAGCCCCGGGTCCGCCCAGGGGATTGGCGACGGCGCCCAAAGAGTCGACGAATCCACTAGACGTAACCTGCTGAAGCGCACCAGAAATAGCGCCTTGGGAGGGTTCGCACGAAACCACGCTCGCAGCAAATATGCGCCCGTCCTGTCTGTGCCCGATGTTGACCGTCGGGGTGGGGAAGGAGGGAGCCTCAAGGATTCCGCTGGAGGAGTTCCCTACCACCGCAGTGGCAAGCGCCATCACCGACCAATAGTTGACCTGGCCCAACGACTCAGAAAACATCCACCGCCCGGGGTGGCGGTTCACGGATTCTCGCAACGCATCTTCAATAATGCGGTGATCAGGGTCGGCGTTTGGCATCGTGAAAATGACCGTTGCGTCGGGAATTGCTTCAAGTGCCGCCACGAGCGCGGATACTTCAGCAAGAGCATCGCTAACCCCACTCGTTACTGGATGGTAGGTAACTAAGAAAAGCGGCTCTCGAAGGGCGATGCCCAGGCTTTTCTCCAACTCCTCGCGTGTGTTCAGAACAGTGTTCGACAACTGGTCTATCCCGAGCGCGCCAACGAGATGAACGGTGTCGGGGTCTTCCCCTAATTGAATGACCCTGGCCGCGTAGTCAGCGTGAGCAACGCAGTGAACGGACGAAAACTTCGTTGTGGCGTGACGAATGGTGTCGTCGAACGCACCGTGGGTGACCTCACCGCCGTGAATGTGAACAATCGGAATCTCCAGGAAAAATGCCGCGATCGCAGCGGCCAAGATTTCGTATCGATCCCCCAGCAACACGACAACGTCTGGGGACAGAGATGTTAGCGTGTCAGTGAACTCCCTCGTTCCAGCGCCAACCTGGCGCCCGACATCGGCTCCGGTGTCTGCATGACTGATTGCTCTGACTTCCGCTGCGATCTGAAACCCAGCTCCCGTGATTGCACCCACGGTGTGCCCAAATTTAGGCAGCAGATGCGTGCCGGTCACCACTACCTGGAGATCGAGCTTTGGAGACTCATGGATTAGTGTCATCAATCCAGTGAGGAGACCGAATTCGGCCCTCGTGCCGGTAACTACAGCAATCTTCACGGCAGATCAATCAATTCATCAAACTGGAAATCGCGGTGTGCCTTGGCCCCCAGAACCTCGTGCCAGCGCATCGGCGAGATACCGATGCCGGGCCGCTTGACACCGAGATTCTGGCTGGTGAATTGTTCGCCAGCGCTAATCGGTTTTAGCGCCACCAAGGACTTTCGGACGATGTCACGATTTGGCGCCTCGGTTTCACCCGGGGCCTTTACCGCTGACCCCAACGCTGTCTCCACGGCCCGAATTGAGCGGACCATGGCCGCAAATCCAGCTGGGTCTGCAGAGGCGGCGTGGTCGGGCCCAGGCATTGATCGGTCTAGCGTCAAGTGCTTCTCAATGATTCGCGCTCCAAGGGCGACAGCGGCGACGGAGGAATCGGATCCCTCGGTGTGATCGCTGTATCCGATTCCGACCGCAAGTTGCTCTCCCATGGCCACCATCGCGCGGAGGTTGGCTTCCTCCAGTGGCGCCGGGTAATTGGTTGTGCACTGCAGCACCGTGACCATTGCGCGGTTCAGGCCTAATTGCTCTAGGACCTTCACCGCCTGTGCGACCTCGTCAAACGAGCCCATACCAGTCGACAGGATGATTTTCGTTCCCTCTCCCGCAACTCGCTCGAGAAGGGGGCGGTTCGTGAGGTCTCCCGAGGGAATCTTGAGATAATCAAGATTCAGGCCCAGGACGAAATCCAAACTCGTGAAATCGTGGGCGGTCGTGAGAAAGCCAACTCCCAGCGATTCACTAAACGCCTTGAGCTCCCGAAAATCATCGTGGGTGAGCTCGAGGCCTCCCAGCATTTCCTGCTGGGTGCCGCCTCGAGCGGCAGGCTCTTGATACGCGGCAACCCCAGCATCTGCCGTCACCAGTTCCTCGGCGCTAAATGTCTGGAACTTTGCATAATCAGCGCCAGCGTCGCGTGCTGCCGAAATCATGTGCTTCGCCAAGGCAACGTCGCCGTTGTGATTCACTCCAATTTCAGCGATAACAACTGCGTGGGGTGCTTGTGTGTGTACTGGCATATGTTCTAGACCTCTCGTTTAGCCTAGGGCCACACTGGCCACGACGGCAGATGGTCCAGGAAGCCCGACTAGCCGTGCCGGTTCGCCAAAAACGCCGAGCTCGGGAGACAGATGACACGATCATAAAGGTCCTCGGTCATCGGAGTGGCCGCCGATGGGTGCGCTGAGTAGGGGGCCAGCCTGTTGAGGGGCTTCCATAATGGCCGCACCGAGACACCCACGTCGACGCACCCCCTAATCAGCAGGTCTTTACTCTGCTTCAGGCCTTCAGGGAGCGAGATGGCCTGCAACCAGTAGTTGCTAGTCGCACCCTGGGGTTCACGGCGGATTTCGCCAAACGGGCTGCTGGCAAATGCCTCGGAGTAGAAATCAAACAAGGTTCGCTGACCGGCGATCAGGCCGGGTAGCTGCTCCATCTGGGCAAGACCGAGTGCGGCGTTGATGTTCGGCATTCGGTAGTTGTAGCCAACCGCGTCGTGATCGAATTCATATGCGTGGGGTACACGAGCAGTGGTTGACAGGTGCTTGAGTTTCTTGGCTGACGCTTCATCGTCGGTGACGATTACGCCACCGCCGCCGGTCGTGATTGTTTTGTTCCCGTTAAAACTAAAAACCCCCAACCCCCCGAAGCGGCCTGTGTGGCGGTCCCCGACGAAACTACCCAGGGACTCAGCGGCGTCCTCCACCACGACCAGGCCAAATTCTTCGGCCACCAAAAGCAACGCTTCAATCGCTACGGGATGCCCAAGCGCGTGCATGGGCACCACGGCTGAAATGGGTCGGCCCGTCTGCTTGTTGTGAAAGCGGCCATCCTTCATCTGGCCGACTTCAGCTAGATGAGCGCGCAGCGCCACGGGGTCGATACCCCACGTCGCCTCGTCGACATCAACAAAATGTGCGATTGCACCCGAGTGGGATACCGCGTTGGCAGTTGCAACAAAGCTCATGGCCGGGACGATGACTTCATCGCCCGGCCGGACCCCCACAGCAAGCAGGGCCACATGCAGAGCGGCGGTTCCGTTGACAATCGCCACGGCGTGCTCTGCCCCCACAAAGTCACGGACAGATTCCTCAAACGCAGTGACAAAAGCTCCCACCGAGGAAACAAAACCACTGTCGACGCAATCGGCGAGGTATTTCTTCTCATTCCCAGCAAATAAGGGCTCGTGAAGACCGCCGGTCTCTGGCCCGGTTACCTGTCGAATCCGAGCGATAAAGTCGTCGAGATTAACCACGAGACCTAAACCACATAACGCTTAGCGTCATAGCCAGCCTCGTTGGAGTTGTCGCGAAACCATGCATAGGTCTTCTCGAGCCCTAAGTAAAGTCCATCGCGCCCTGCGTGCGCTGGACTCCAGCCGAAAGCACTCTCGATCTTTGAACTGTCTGACCACAAACGTTCCACCTCAGAATTTTCAGGCCGAACGCGAGCGGGATCCTCTGCTAACACAACTTTGCGGCCAGCGATTTCAGAGAGCATCGCGACAACCTCACCCATCGAAATCTCGAATCCACTTCCCATGTTGAAAACCTCTCCAAGGCCACCGGTTCCTTGAGCGACGGCCCGGAAACCCTCAGCCGTGTCAGTCACAAACGTCAGGTCCCTGGTGGGCGACAAAGAGCCCAGAGAGATGCTCTCCGCACCGGAGAGCAACTGGACAGCCACAGAAGGTATGAAGGCCCTTTGTGATTGTCGGGGCCCATAGGTGTTGAAAGGGCGAACCGTAGTCACCGGCACACCGAACGACGACCAATACGAATGAGCTACCTGGTCCGCGCCAATCTTTGAAGCGGAGTATGGAGATTGCCCAACCAGGGGGTGTTTCTCATCGATCGGAACATACTGTGCAGTCCCATAGACCTCGCTGGTGGACGTGTGGACTACTCGAGAGACACCAGCCCGACGGGCTGCCTCCATAACGTTCATGGTGCCAATCACGTTGGTCTCAACGTAGGAGCGCGGGGCCTGGTATGAGTAAGGAATGGCAATCAACGCCGCCAGGTGAATGACAACGTCCTGTCCCCCCATCACCGCCTGAATCGAGTCAGCGTCACGCACGTCACCGGCGACAACCTGAAGCTGGCCTTCGGCCTGGAAATCCTGGGAATCAAGCCAGCCCGCTTTGCCAAACGAATTGTAGAGAACGTAAGCGGTCACGTCGTGCCCTGTCTCACAGAGCCCCTCGACAATTTCGGACCCAATAAAGCCTTCCGCGCCCGTGACAAGAACCTTCACTGAGCCGCCCCCTGGTCGATCGCGCTTCGCCG
>JBIIFP010000007.1:0-37283 GCA_044237205.1 Pontimonas sp.
TCAGGGGCACCCACGCCGATGGCACGGGCCTCAAGCTCACCAACTACATCACCGTGGGCCCCGAAGGCACGTATCTCGTGATTGAAGAGAATCAACCGGGGACGTGGTGAGGCTGGCCTCAATACATCAAGAGCTTCGAGCGCAGTATCTGCTCGAACTTGGCAACATCACCGGCGGCTAGGTCAAGATCGTTCCAATCGGCGATCATGCTGAGGCGCCCACTGCCATCATCAATCAACACACAGGGCTCGCGGCCATCACTGGCCGCGACCTGCTCCGTACTTCGGTGGTTTCGATAGACCACCACTAAGTCATGACCTAGGTCAGCGGCTAGCCTGGCGCGCAATGCTTTCCACGCAGAGCTTGGCTTCTTCGGTGAGCGACACAGGTGAGACAGAGCACAGGCGTGAAGGCCAGTGAGGCGACCGAGGCTTCGACCCAGTTCTCGAAGCACGCCACTATCTGCCTTGACCACACCAATGAGCTTGACCACAACACCCCCGTTTCAGGGGAGCGTAGCAAGTCATGTCCTCTGGCGCCTGGGCGCCAGAGGACATGAGCAGTGGTCGCTACTTCTTGTGGCCGCCCACGGCGAAGAGCGCCACGAGGGACAACAGCGCTGCAGCCGGCAGGCTGACGTCGACCCCGAGCGCCAGGTTCGCGAGTGGACCCACATAGTCGATGCTCGAGATGCCAAGGATTCCCCCGACGCTTCCGACTATCCAGGCAAACACTGCACGGAGGTTCCAGCCACCGGTGTACCAGTAGCGACCGCCACTCTTGCGCTGGTTGAAGATCTGGAGGTCATCCAGGTGGAAGACACCCTTGGTCTTTGCATAGAAGAACAGACTCAGCGTTGCCCAGGACGTTGCCAGTGCGGTGAGGAACAGTACCGAGTTGGTCACCGCTGCCTCAGCGTCAAAGACAAACTTGCCGAGGAACACAAGACCCGTGGCCGTGAGAGCAACCAACACGGTCGATTGCAGACGGCTCAGGCGAGGAAGGATTGCATCCAAGTCGAGTCCCATGCTGTATAGGTTGATGGCACCCTGGCCAAGAGATCCGATGACACCAACAAGCAGCAGTGGAATCAGTAGCCAGGCGGGGGATCCCGCAACATAGCCCGCTGCGAAACTGAACTCGTCGAAGGCTGCCACTGCCACAAAAGCGCCAAAGAGGGTGGGGATCAACAAGCCCACCATCATCGCGCCGAAGGTGGAGCGAACCACGTCGGCTTCAGTCCGTTGGTTCGAGATATAGCGCGACCAGTCACCCGTTTGGGTCACATAGGAGATTGGCCCAGAGACGCCGGCGGTGAGTGCTGCCAGCAACCAGGTAGGCCAGAAGGACCCGAGCGCATAAAGCTCTGGCTCACCGGCATAGCCGGCGTCAAAAGAGCCCCAGAGCGCCACAACGCTCAGCACCACGAGAATGCCCATTGCCGGGGCAACAAAAGAGTTCACACCGACGATGGTGCGGTATCCCATGACCGCAAAGACCACCACAATCAGCGCGATGAGCCCGTAGCTCAGGCCCAAGGCCAGAGAGTCAGGTTCAAATCCTGCAAGGCGGCCAGTGCCTGAGGACAAGACCTCGCCGCCGGTCCAAATCGTGAGCGCCACATACTGCAGGGTGATCAGCAGACCGACGAAGGAGCCCACCAACCGGCCTTTGACGCCGAAGTAGGCGCCGGAGGCCACAGAGTTGTTGGTCGAAGCCTTCCAGCCCAGCAGGGCTGACCGTGCCACGAAGGCCGACCCCACAGTGGTGCCGACGACAATCGCGCTGACGGCCTCCCACCAGCCCAGGCCATAGAGGATTGTCAGCCAGCCAAAGACCATGACCGAGACCGACAGGTTTGCTCCCAAGAACACTGTGAAGAGGGAGGAGGGTGTTGCCGTTTTCTCCGAGGCTGGGACCGTGTCCACGCCTCTGCGTTCGATTACATCAGCCATTCCGACTCCTTTGTCAGTACCAGGGCTTCCTCACACCAGCGTGTGAGGTGCCTCTATGGTAATCACCACAGAGCCCAGACCAGCGTCATGCGCTACTGATTCCACTCGGCTTCTTCATCGAAGTCGCTGCCGTACTGGGTTTCGGGGTAGGCGGTGTTGGGGGAGTAACCGTGGGGACCAGAGTGCACATCCCCCTCGTTCATGAGTGGTTCCCCGCATCCCACACAAAAGTCATTGCCTGACACCCACGGAGTGTTGCACTGAGGACAGTAGGCAGGTTCTTTCTCTGGCATTACTTCTCCTCCTTCATATAGGTGTTGACCAAGACGGTGTTCTTCTTCTCTTGGATACTCGTCATCAGAAGCCCCAACTGGGAGTGGTAGGGCAAACCCTGGCTGTGATCGGTGAAGTAGCCATCAGATCCTGGAACACTCGGGTGCTGCACGCTCCCGCTCAAAACCCAGCCGGTGAGGATGGCACCATCATCACCGGTTGCTCGCACGTAGTCGGCAATCGCATCATCAAGTCGCTGCTTTGCTGCCTGAGGTTCCATCGGCACGCACTCCTTCTGGCTAAGAAACCCGGGGCCAATACCCCGGAATCAAGAACCATAGCTCCGACCACTGACACGAGTCGTGTCAGTGGTCGGGTGTAATGTCGGCCGTCCTCGAACAGACAAGGACCCTATGCAGCAGTATTCCTATGAGCTCCACTTCGAATCAGACGCCCACATCGAGATCAACACCCTCTTTGCCGAGAACCTCACCATCGCCATGGACTTCTTCGATGGCCTTTACCTCGAACTCCATAGAGACAACATCCGCCACCCGAACATCATCAGGCTCCTCGACCAGGCCGGCGAAGAAGAACTAGCCCGTTACACCACGCATTTCGATGCCCTGGCGCGTTAGCGTTCCCACGATAGGGGAGTAGATTCAGCCCAACACGAGGAAAGGACCCCATCATGGGTTTCGCAACAGCTGTTAAGTCTTTCTGGTCCAACTACACCAACTTCTCCGGGCGTGCCCGGAGATCTGAGTACTGGTTTATCCAGCTCTTCCTGATCCTCACCAACCTTGCAGTGGCAGCTATTGACCTAGCCCTGATGAATGGTGACTTTGAGCGCTTCATCGCTAACGGCGGTGGCGGCATCGTGGGCCTCATCTGGATCCTTGTCACCATCGTCCCGGCACTCGCTGTGCTGATCAGGCGTCTTCACGACACCAGCCGAAGCGGCTGGTGGGCATTGATTGGTCTTCTCCCCATCGCTGGTGGCATCGTCTTACTGGTCTTCACAGTGCAAGAAACAGCTGCTGGGGACAATAAATACGGCGCTTCACCCAAGGCCGCCTAACTAAAGCAGTCCTAGAACCCGTGCCAGTGAGTGGCGGGGCGCGGTCTGAACCAGATAGCACTAGAGCGTGTCGGTTGTTCTCCTTACGCTCGAAGAACTAACTACCAGGCCGGAGGATAGTCATGGGTGAATTCTTTGCATGGTTCGTGTTTCTGATGATCATCGGTGGCACGCTCTACTACTTCGTCACCACTGCGTATAAGCGTGCAGTCGCACAAAACCGCAGCGAGAAGTGGGCAACACAGCTTCGGTATCTGGGCAAGAACATGCCACTGCCCTCCGAAGCCTCTTTTCCGCTGCGCCATGGGGAAGAGTTCGTCATGAACCTGAAAGACGTGAGCTTGGCCGAGGGCCGGCGAGCCCCACGTGTCACCACCAGACGAACAGACGCTCTCACGCTGGCTCTCGCCAAGGGCGTCTACTACACAGCAGCCGCGGGTAAGTCGATTAGTCCAGAACCCGATGAGCTGATCAGCGAGATCGACACCGGCACTGCCACCTTCACCACGCATCGCGTGGTGTTCGTGGGTTCTAAACAAAACCGGGAATGGGATTTCGCCAAGCTCCTCGGCGCAACGGAGGGCGCCCGTGGCTTGCGAGTGATGTTTGCTGTCTCCAACCGCCAGAAGATGTCGGGCATCGCCCACGCAAGTATCGACCAGATCGCCCCTGGTCTCGCCTACCAAATCACCATGGGCGCCAGAGAAGACGGGTGGGAGACCGCCAGAGACATGTGTGTGAAGGGCGCTAAAGAAGTAGAGGCCCAAACGAACTTCATGAACCAGAGCTTCTTTGTCACCGAGGAAAAGATTGCCCAGCAGATGGAGCAGTGGCGGGCTCGGAACATGAAGCCCAATAACGCTCCTGCCAACAACCCTTCCCCCACCAGTGGAGCAACCTCCACACCGATTGCCCAGAAGGACCAGGAACCCTTGGACGAAATCCAGGTGGTGGGGGAGTTCTTCTATAAGAAAAGCTTCGAAGCCCTTCGAGAGCAGCTCAAGTCAGAAGGCGACTCCGAACACATCGTTGAAGCAGAGCTTCGCAACGACCCCGATAACGAATACTCCGACAGCGGCAAAGCTGTCGCCGTCTTCATCAGAGACAAGAAGGTCGGCCATGTCCCTGAGTGGCTAGCCCCCAAAGTCTTCGACAAGCTCGAACCAGAAGGTGGCACGGTGACCCTCGGCGCCCGCCTCTATCTCGACCACCCCACCGCCAAACCCCAGAAGAACTCGGTCACGGTGAAGCTAGATTCGCGGTTGGTGATTCTCTAAAGCCCCAACAGCTGGCGCAAGCCGCCCAGAGACTATTTGGGCTCGTCGCTGACGGCCGGCTCGGGTTCTTTAGCTGGCGGCTGTTCACCAGCCACGGGCGCCTTGCTTATCTGGACGAGAGGTGTTGCCACTATCGCCAAGAAGCCGAGAAAAGTCAGGGTTGCGGCAATGGGTTCATTGACTCCTGCCAGCGGAACCCCGCCAAAGAACGTAGCAAAGCCGGCGACGTTGATGATGCCCGTCACGAGGTGGAAGCGCTTCTTGGTTGACGCATACCAACGCCGCGCAACGATTGCACCGCCAATGCCGAGAGTCCCCCACGCAAAGAAGGTGGCTGCGATGTTGCGCTCCAGCCGACTGGAGTAGTCGGGGCGTTGCTCGTTCTCCAGGAAGAAGAACCGGCTAGCGGGACCGATGATGGGGATAAACACAGACAGGAATATTGTCGTCAGCATTCGACCGACAACAGGTGTTCCCGCTTGGGGCCGAATCCGGGACCCAAACCCCAGTGGCTCGCCTGATCGTTCGTCACTGTCCTGCAACGAACCTGAGCTGGAGGCAGCCTCCCGAGACTTAGACGGAGAGGACTGCGGGTTCAAAAAACCATCCAAGCGCGACTGAGCGCGCGGCTTCTTTGATTCTTTCGGCCGCACCCACTGGGCTACTGACCTCACGCGGTCAAATGTGACATCGCCGGTCTTCCGGGGATTCCCCGCCGCCATCGAGGCGCGCACTTGCGACAGCGCGTCCGCTGCTGAGAGGCGCATGCGAGGCTCGATGTCAATGAGCTTGGTGACGAGGTCCTTTTGTGTCTCGGTGAGGCCCTCAAGGCGTGGTTTTTGTGTGGTGACGATCGCATAAGCTTTCTCGGTGGCGATTAGCTGGCGCTGATCAGGATCCGCGATGTTGGGAACGCTGGGGTTGTCCCACGGTTGAATGCCCGTGGCCGCAAACACCAGTGTTGCGCCGATTGAGAAGAGGTCAGACTCGTATCCCAGGGACTTCGAGTGGTCGCGTTTGAGTTGCTCCGGAGAGGCCCATCCGATCGAGTAAGCGCCGGAGCTCCTGCCGTCCATGACACCGTGGACGACGGCGCCGCCGAGATCAATAATCATCGTCTTGCGCGAGGAACGCATGATGTTGGTTGGCTTGATGTCGGAGTTCACGAGGCCAACTTCGTGCGTTGCTGCCACTGCGGAAAGTAGGTCGTGAGCCAGGTCGAGCCACTCGGCCTCGTTAAGAACACCTTCGGCAGATATCTCTTCTTGGAGCGTGCGGCCGGGAACGTATTGCACAGCCACCCAGGGCACATCAAATGTCGTCCGTCCAACGACTACCTCTTGATGGCCGCTGTCGACAACCGGAGCGACATAGGGAGATTGCACACGCTTCAGGAGGTCAAATTCTTTGCGGAGAAACGCGGCGGCAGCCCCAGCCTCCTTGTGAGTGGGGTTGACGGCCTTGACCGCCGCCACCAAGCGCTCACCGGTCACGGTGCGACGTTCGCAGAGATATACCTCGCCAAAGCCTCCCGCGCTGAGGTACTTCTCAATGCGCCACGGGCCGAAGTGGGTGGGACGAAACCGGGCTGACGATGAGCTGGTGGCCATGAGGGTCCTTTGGTGGTGGGGTAACTCGAGCGGGGGTTGAGGGCTTCTGATGGAGCGAATTACCTTCCCACCAGCATAAACCGGACGTTTTCTCTTTACGAGGGGGGTTTAGGCCCAAGCTTAGGAACGGCCCACTCTTTCAGGCGAAAGAGTGCGGCTGGTTTTCCAGGACGCGACCGTGTCGAGTCCTGGACTCCTGTTTCTTCGACGAAACCGGATGATCCGGTGACCATGCGACGGAATTGATCGGACTGGATCTTCTGGCCGCGAACCACTTCGTAGAGCTCTCGTAGTTCGCTGAGACGGAAGGTCTCATCCAGAGCTTCTGCGCCCAAGAACCTAAAGGGATCAAAGCGTCCGGTGAAACCGTGGCGAAGATCCCGCCAGCCATAGAACACCATGGCATCGCATGTGCCATCGAGGGTGGGTTCCCCCCACAGTTCGGTGGTCAGTTGCTTGCGGTGGGCATTGGGCTGGTCCGGTGCAAAACGCAGGCCAAAGCGAGACACGCCATCAAACTTGTCAAGCTTCGTCATCACGGCCCAGTTCTCCAGTGACGCAGTAGAGGACACCAACTGCAGGGCAACTTGGTCTTTGCCACCGAGCAAGGGGGCTAGGGCATCAATGTGGATGAACGCCCAGAAAGACACCGAGATGACTCGTGAATCATTAGCGGGGTCGATGTCATCAAAGATGCGACTTTGACGAAGTCGGTAAGAGACATCGACACCGAGTTCTTCATCGAGGATGCGCTGGGCTGTGTCGACCAGTGATTCATCAGAGCGAACCAGGCTGGCCGGCAGTACCCGGCGCCCGGAGGGCGGGCTTTGGTATGCGTCGGCCTCGTTGGACTTTCTCGTGAGAACCCAGAGACCCATGCCAAACGCATCGACTGCTGCTGCACCCTGGTGCAGTTGAGCTGCCGCAGGGCGCGAAGGGTGTTGGGCATCACAAATGGTGAAGACGGAAACGGTCACGCTCAGGCGAGGGTAGTTGGTGGCGGTCATGGGGTATATGTTGCCATATAAATGCTCTAAATACAAAGAAAAATAAAAAAATTTGACTTAATGACGCGATTATGCTTAAACTGTGCTAAGGTTCAATCACCAAACAACAAAACGGATCACTCGGAAGGAGTAACCACCATGACGAACACCCCCCTCACCACAGAAGAACTAGAAGCACTTGCCCACCCTGATCGTGGTGGTCGCTTCGGAGAGCCGCTGTGGAGTGAAATTCTTCCTGGCCTCTGGATGGGTGGCACCGACGATTCGGACGTCACGCGCCACGGCATTAACGAGCCAGCAATTACGAGAGACCACTTCGACACGGTAGTGACCCTGTACGCCTGGGCCGGCCCTGTCGATTGGTATGTCAAAGAAGTCCGCTTGGGCTTCTTTGACCACAGCGAAGTGGACTTGGACGAACACGATCTCGCCCACGCCGCCAGAGCTGCCTACCGAGACTGGGTCCGAGGCAAGCGAGTACTGATTCGCTGCCAGGCCGGGTGGAACAGATCCGGCCTCATCACAGCCTTGGTTTTGCTACTCGATGGCAAGACCCCCGATGAAGCTATTGAGCTTCTTCGGGAGCGCAGATCGCCCAACGCTCTGTGCAATCTCGACTTTGTCCGCTGGTTACGAGAAAACGGTCCGGGGTTTGTCGCCCGGATCAGTGACCAGCCTTCCCTCAGGGCCGCATAGTTTCCCTTTCTTTCCTAGCGGCCCAGGTGTGGCGAGTGGCTTTCTTCGTCGTTTCCCACTCGCCACACCTCTCCTTCCTCCCCAACCGACCCAAGACCCCCCCGAAAGGACCACCATGTGGATATTTTCTGAAACTGGATTCATCAGCGCTGTGCGCAAGAGCGACCGCGCTGATGTGATCACTGTCCGCTCGAGGGATCGCGAATCCCTCGAGCCACTAGCCAGCACTGCCGGTGTTGAGATCGCCAAGTCGCCCTATGGCGACTACCCCTACCGGGCATTTATCAAACCTGAGGTTTTCACCGCTTGGGTGTCGGAGGTCGCAGAGAGTCTGGACTACGACAACTTCAAAAGCCATGTCGCTAACACCAGAGGTTACGACTACGCCCACGAACTCGGCCGCGTCTGGTCAGTCATGGTCGACACAGAAGACCAAGACGCGCGCGTTCACAACAACCACTAAACCCACCATAGAAAGCAGGTTCACCATGTCAGATCCCAACTACACCGCACTCATGCTCATCATTGACCGCTCAGGATCCATGTCGTCGATTAGAGACGACATGGTCGGAGGTCTCAATGGTCTCTTGGAAGAGCAGAAGAAGCAGCCAGGCCTCCTCACCGTGAGTGTGGTCAGCTTCGATAACGCAGTCGAGCTCCCCCACCGGATGGCAGCGCCATCTGGTGTCACCGTCGAATTGGACCCCAGAGGGGCTACCGCCCTCTATGACGCGATGGGTTTTGGTATCAACACCATGGCCTCAGACATCGACGCTCTTCCTGAGCACGCAAAGCCCAGCACCGTTCAGATCATCGTCGTCACCGACGGCGAAGAGAACGCTAGTGGTGAATACAGCGGCAAGCTGATCAAGAAGCTCGTCACAGAAAAGACCAAGTCAGAGAACTGGGACTTTGTCTTCCTTGGTGCCAACCAGGACGCAGTCATGAAAGCCGCTGAGCTCGGTATTGGTGAGGGCAGCGCCCTCACCTATGACGCAGGCGCAGACGGCGTTCAGAACATGGCATCCTCTGCCAACCGCTACATGAGCGACCGTCGACAGAACAGCCAAGCTGCCTTCAGCCCTGAAGAGCGTCGGAAGTCCTCGGGAAGCTAGGAAACCCCCCAAGCGTGGGCGTCAGCTGCACTAGGTCTGGCGCCCACACCACAAAACATTGCACTAAACCCCAAAACCATGATCCACTGTGATCAATACTCAGATACGGAGAACACCAATGGAACTAACCGCCGAACAATTTTCCTTGAGCTCACTGCTCGGAGGCGGCAACAAGCTGCGCATTCCCGAATACCAGCGCAACTACGCCTGGGACGCGACAAACATTGACCAGTACTTAGAGGACCTTCTCTCGGTAGTCGAGTCCAAAGAGGATCACTTCTTTGGACCCATCGTTTTGCTTGATGAGGGTGGCCAGCAATACAGCGTGATCGACGGCCAACAGCGCCTCACCACCACAGTGATGCTGCTGTGTCTCATTAGGGACCAACTCCACGAGATGGAGAACCCCAACCACAGAATTGGCGATACCGAACTACCGCTGAAGACTTTGGTCGATCAGATGTTGAAACTTAACAACTTCATTGATTACCGGTTTACCGCTAACCACCAGATCCGCGACATCTTCCACAGCTACATCTTGATCGACCCCGGCGTCCTGCGGAAAGAACTTACCAAAAACGGAAAGGGTCTTGAGCCGAAACAAAAAGAGGCGACCAAGGCACTACGTTCGGCCTACTTCCGCCTCCATGAGGGTCTTCGTGGGTTGATGCACGATAACAACGCAAACGAAGACGAGTTGAAGCAGTTCTTGTTCGAGCTCATCAACGCCCTCAAGGATTCTCTGAAGGTCTTGCGCATCACTGTTCCCGATGAGAACGACGCTTACGTGCTCTTTGAGACCTTGAACGACCGAGGTGTTCGCCTCAGTGCGCCGGATCTCTTGAAGAGCTACACGCTTCGCGAGTCGAAGGGTCTCACCGACGTGGCCGTTGAGGACGTCATTTCCCAGTGGGACATTGCCGTGGAACACCTTGGCGGTTACCCCTTCGAGAAGTTCCTTAGGCACTACCTATTGAGCGCCCAGGACAAAGAGAAGGTTCAAAACAAGAAGATCTTCGCAATGTTCAAAGCCCGTATCGCGGAGCGTGGGGCAATCCCCAACCTCGAAGAGATTGCCGAGGCGTCCTACGTCTATGCGATGCTCCTGAACAAGGGCATCGAGACCGCGGATCCGGAGTTGAACGCAACGCTTGATCGCATCAACCTCTTCTCTGACACTCACCGTGTGTTCCTTTTGCCGGTGATGGGAGGAAACTTTTCGGATGAGGCGTTGCGCTTCGCCGCACGTGCAACGGAGATGCTGGCTTTCAGATGGACCCTGCGTGGCGGAAACGCCCAGGTCCTCGAGAACATCTACCAGCGCTATGCCGGTCGAGTGAGGACCGAGGCGTTGCCAGACAAGACAGGAGCTCTGCTGGAGATTCTTGAGGATCTGATGGCAGAAGCACCGGGTGACGAAGAGATCCGTAACGAGATCATTTCCTCAGCCCCCAAGAAGAACCTCCTTGAATACGTGTTGACCCGCGTTGAGGGTGCTTTGACCGGCGACCTGCTTCGCTGGACAAAGCAAGGAACGTGGCCCGAGCCGTTGGCGCCCAAGAGCCCATCGAAGGACTCCAACTGGTACGACGTCATCGCACCGGAGAAGGTCTCTGGCGATGAAAAGTCCTATGAGGACTACGTCCAAATGTGGGGTAACCAAACCTTGGTCGAGTTTGAGATCGATGGCTCACTGCGCCACACCAGCTGGGCCAAGAAAGTAGAAGGCAACCTTGATCACAAGGGCCTGAAGCACTCGGAACTGATCATGAACAGGGATGTTGTGTCTCTGTCCGAATGGTCCAGAGACGCAATCCTCAGACGCACCGAGTGGATGGCAAACGCAGTTGCCCTGCTCACCTCCATCAAGGCGGCGCAGAACGAGACGGTCCGTATTGATGGGTTCTCGAGCTAGCTCGCGCCGATTTGATTGAGATGCTTTTCCCTACGGCCTTGGTGGCCGGCCCCCCTTCTGGGCCGGCCAGTTGGGGTCTTCGCAGGAGGAACGTGCGCGCATGATCAAGCTCGGCTACCACCCTGATCCCGATGCTCACGATTCGCTCCTTGAGCGATTCGAATTCGCGAAGGGGCTTGTTCTTGATGACAGTGTGGGTTTGCTCTTTGATGCGATTCCTGAGATCCGAATTGGCTCCGCATCTGAAACAGGCTTACCAGCCGGCCTCTATTGGTTTGCCGGCATCGACGAACCGGTTTTGATGCAGGTTGCGGTGGGGCCAACAGGCGCTTCCGCAGAGATTGAGCTTGAAAGCTTCGAGGCCGCGCCGGACCATCCGCTTGTTGAAGCGTTCAGATGGTCACAACACCTCTGGGTCTCTGGCACCGCAGTTCCTGAGCCTTTGTTCCAGTTGGGTGACCGCGCGATGACTCTCCCGGGCGGGGTCGACGTCGAGATTCGGAGCAGATCGTATTACGCGGAGCGCTGGTCC
Organism: Pontimonas sp.; assembly: GCA_044237205.1. GTDB lineage: Bacteria > Actinomycetota > Actinomycetes > Actinomycetales > Microbacteriaceae > Pontimonas. The sequence continues at coordinate 11,462 of JBIIFP010000007.1, forward strand.
TACACGGTGCGCGGACCAGGTGGCAGCCAATCATTTATTGAGAACAAACTCGGGCCGGTCGAATTCAGTGACCAGCCCGAGGACTGGGTATTGGGAGAGAGATCTTCTGCAGCGCGCCTCGGTGCGACGTTGACACGAACAAAACTCGACGGCCGCTTCGCCGATACGATCTACTCATTTCAGGCCACGCGAACCGTTTTTCGCCCCTATCAGTTCAAGCCGGTCTTGAAGCTGTTGCAAACCGGTCAGGCGCGGCTTCTGATCGCGGACGAGGTAGGGCTTGGTAAAACAATCGAGGCTGGTTTGATTTGGACCGAGCTGGAAGCTCGCCACGATGCCGATCGGGTACTCATTGTTTGCCCATCCGGGCTCGTCGACAAATGGCGAGACGAAATGCAGGAGCGCTTTGGCTTTGAACTCACGATCTTAAACAGTGAGGAACTAGCGCGATTACTCGAGCAACACCGCGAGGGCCGGGTTCCGAAGCGAAAAGCCTATGTAGTTTCGTTGGAGACGCTTCGCAGTTGGGATGCGCTCGAAGAGCTGCAAGACAGCCCACCAGAGTTCGACCTGGTCATTGTTGACGAAGCTCACGCGATGAGAAACAGCAATACGAAGAGCTACCAGCTGGGAACACAGCTATCCGAGTGGACCATCGGCTCAAACATGGTTTTCCTCACGGCAACCCCGATAAACCTTCGGGAGACGGATTTGCTCCACCTGTTAGGGCTTCTGGAACCCGCCGACTTTGACACGATGGACGACCTTGAGGCGCGTCTTGCGCCGAACGCCGTTCTGAACGAAGTGGGTCGACAACTTACCCGCGGTGATGCTTCAGCGGACGAATTCCGCGCAATTCTTTCGAAATTAGAGGGAATGGTCTTCGAGAAGGCAATTACGCTTCGACCCGAGTTCGGAGACCTCCTTGAGATTCTCGATCGCGCGCCGCTTACGCCCAGAGACATTGCGGGATCGAGACGCCTGATTGGCAAGCTCAATGCGCTCTCAACCACTGTGACAAGAACCCGCAGAGCAGAAGTGGACGAGAAGAAGGCTCTCCGAGACGCAAGCGGCGTCCCAGTGACCTGGCACCAGGCGGAGTCCGAGTTCTATGACGAATACCTTGCTTGGTGTTCGGCCCGCGCCAAGGCCGCCAAGACACCGATGTATTTCTCAATGCAGATGCCGCTTCGCCTGGCCAGCACTAGTGTCCACTTGGCCGCGGCAACCGTGCTCAATGACGATCCCGAGGTGTGGGAGGGCGACTCGGACGGCAGAGCAAAAAACTGGATCGATCCGCACCCTGCCCTGGTAGCGGCGGCGAAGCGTGTCCTCGAATCACCGGACACCAAGCTTGCCGCACTCGGAAAGGTTCGTTCCGAGCTGCACGAGCTCGGAAAGCCCGCGCTCTTATTCACGTGGTCGAAGAAGACGCTGCGTTACCTCCAGGCGGCCTACGGCGATAAGTATCGGATTGCGGTCATGAACGGAGACGTGCCTCGTAAAAACAGGCGGACCATCATGAAGGATTTCCGGGCCGGCGGTTACGACTTCTTGTTTGCAAACAAGGTTGCTTCTGAGGGTCTCGACTTCGAGTTCTGTTCCGCGGTTATTAACTACGACCTGCCGTGGAACCCAATGGAGGTAGAGCAGAGAATCGGTCGCATCGACCGCATCGGTCAACAGTCCGAAAAGATTCTGATTAGGAACTTCTACAACGACGAGGCCATTGATGCGCGGATTATGTACCGCGTCCTCCAACGCATCGAGATCTTTGAGCGGTCGATTGGTGAGCTTGAGCCCATCATTGGGCAGCACATGGATCTGCTAAAGGCGGCCATGGATTTTGACTTGACCTTGGAAGAACAGGAGGAAAAGGCGCAACAGTTCTATACGGCTATCGAGGCGCAGAAGGATCTCGTGCGGGATGTCGCCGATTCTGCAGCCGGGCTCATAATTTCTAATGACGTCGAAATCGCTGGGCTCGAGGAGGAGCTCACCTCAACAGGGCGTTATCTCGGCCAAGTAGAGCTCGCCCACCTGTTGGACGACTGGTCACAGACCGACGGTGGTGAGCGTTTGAGCTGGCTGGAGGAAGGCCGAGTCGTTGAACTGCGAGGCAATCCGACCATGGCCGGCCGGTTGCTCAGCCTCACCCAGCTTGGCCGCCGCACACGCTCCGAGACAGGAGTCCTCATTGGCGAGCTCCAAAACAACGCGCCCATCTATTTGTCTCTAGAACAGGAGCTTGCAAGAACCTCTGAAGTGGAGCTGCTTTCTGCCACTCACCCTTTGGTGATGGCCGCTGTCCAGGTTCCTGGACATCGCCACGCCCGGTTTGCTTCGGTTCGAATCCCTTCGACCGAGCACGTCGCTGCGGGCCGCTACCTCGTTGTCTTGGCGCACGCCCAAAACGCTAGCCGCGGTGGTGATGAAATCTGGGGTGCGGCAGTAGATGAGCAAGGAAGTGCCGTCGGCGAAGGTCCCGCAGATGCTGTGCTTGCTGCTCTTGCCCGGGGTTCCCTCATGGAGGGCTCGGACATTGATATCGAGGGCCTTCCGCGACTTGTAAATAGGGCAAAGCGGGAACTCGAGCGGCGCCACGGTGATGTGCAGGATAAGCGCGATTCCGAAGAAGCTGTGCTCTCGGAGACGCGCCGCGCAATCCTGGCTGACCAGCACGAGCGAAGAATGAAAGGCATCGCGAGGCGCATGCAGACCATGCTGGACCGCGATCGCGGCAGCGGCGTGCTTCGGATGGTTGAGGGACAAAGTCGGCGACAACGAGAGCGCTACGAGCAGCTTGTTGCTGAGACCGAGAACAAGAAGCCTGACGCGGTCGCCCTTCGCTACATTGCGGTCTGCCACCTGGAGGTTGGCTAGTGAGCGATGTCCATCACGCTCAGATAACCGCTGACGAAGCGGCCGTAGAGAAGCATTACAGTGAGGCGCTCGCAACCCGAGCCCGAAACTTTCAAGCAAATGTTGTTCAAGGCATTAGGAACACGTTCACAGGAGGCGGTGCCGCGTCCGAAATGCCTAAAGAAGCCCGTCTTGTCGGGCGAGTTGCACTGATTCGGCCCAGCGACGAGTTTCTTGACGGTGAACGGACCTTTTACATCGGCACCTCCCATCACGTCGCGCCGGACTACGAGGTGTTCTCCTGGGCAGCGCCCGTGTCCTGCACGTTCTATCGGGGTGCGTCTGACCACCATCCGCTCTGTGACGAGGTAGCGGGTGTGAGGGTACTTGCCCACCGGGCTGGGCTGCTAGTCGACCACCAAGATCAAAGCTTTACGACCGCTCCTGCGGAGAGCCTGTTCCCGCGCAGGGAACTGGTAGTGCCGAAAGCACCTACAGGAGCGAGTCAGCCTGTTTTTGCAGAGCCGACTTCACGAGAGGACGACAGCTCAGGATCGTCTGCCGAGGAGTCCGACCCGCAAATAGGAGAGACCATCCCAGCCAGACCGGCCGCAGCTTCTTCTTTGCCGGAACCCGAGTTGCGAACGCCCGAGCTCCTTCGTCGCCAGCTTGCCGCGCCCAAGACCGTGTCAATGGGCGCCGTTCTCGCGACGTTGCAGGCTGATCAGTACGAATCGATTACGCGCCCGGTCGCTGAAAGCCAAATCCTTCAGGGCCACCCCGGCACGGGCAAGACGATCATTGCGGCCCATCGAGCTGCTTACCTCTTGAATTCGGAAGCCCCCGACAGCGCAAAACCAAAAGGTGATCGTCATGTCTTGATCCTCGGCCCGACAGCTGAATGGGTTCGCCATGTTCAAGGGGCTCTTCGCGAACTTATCGACGACCCGACGAGGTATGTAGTCCAATCGATCCCAGCACTCCTGGAAAATTTGGCAGGTCTCCCGGAGTCAACTTTTCCCACCGAATCGGTCGAGCTTCAAAACGTGAGTCTCGATCTCGCGCGACTCGTTGATGTTGCGCTTCACAATTCGAAAGCCAATGTCGGCGATGAGGCCCCGCAACCAGAGGACGTCTACTCAGAACTCGTCTGGCTCCAGCATGAACCGCCCCAAGAAGGTTTGGATGCCGAGTGGGCGCAGTACCTGAGGCAGCTTCCAGCCGATCTCAAAGAGCTCAAGAAGCGCCGGACTCGCGCCTATCTGGGCCTGCTCGCCTACATCGGAGCTCGCACAATGCACACACCTGACCCAGGTCACGTCATTATCGACGAAGGCCAGGACATTCATCCCATCGAATGGGAAATTCTCGGTCGACTCGGAAATGTCGGCGGTTGGACAATTCTCGGTGACCTGAACCAGCGCCGGACAGATCACACCTTCAATTCCTGGGACGATGTTGCACAGCTACTCGCGATTGAAGACGAAAGCGGGCGCGCCCCTGTCCGCGTCCTTGAAAACGGATACCGGTCGACTGCACAAATCATTAGGTTCGCAAACCAGTTGCTTCCCGCGAGAGACCGCAAGCTTTTTTCGCTCCAGCAATCTGGGGAACACCCGTTGGTTCACCGAGTGGCCTCGGTCAAAGATCTGTACGTCGACGCAGCCAATGCAGCCTTAGAACTCATGGGGAAGGTCAACGGCGGAACCGTTGCGCTAATTGGGCCAGAGTTAGACGGTGTCAGAGAATTTCTAAAGAAGCGAGGCTGGCAGAGCGAGCCGGGGGATCTGAATTCTTGGCGCAAAGACGATGCGGTTTTGAGGGTCTTGCCGCCAGATCGCGCACGCGGGTTGGAATTTGACGCAGTGGTCGTGGTCGAGCCGGGCGCTTTCCCCGAAAATCTTGGCCGACAAGGCGTTCTTTATACCGCGCTGACCCGCGCAAACCGTTTTCTAACCGTGGTTCATCATCGTGCACTACCGAAGGGCATGAAGGCTCGCCCCTAGACCGTGTCGGTTCGGGTTACTGGGTCTCTGGAAGAGCTCGAAACGGTGAGCGAGATAGTCCCGGTTTGGCTTGTTCGACCGAGGCTTCGGCACAGCGATCTCCGTGCCGTGCATGTCTTGCAGGCCGTGTCGGAGCATGGGGCCATCTGTCTCGCTCATGAGATCGCCCCTAATGTGAACCCGGTAGTCAGGGTCAATCCCGAGGAAATCACGATCGTAGGCAGCATGGTGAAGCTTGCACAGGGACAGGCCGTTTGAGACCTCAGCGCTTGACCGAGGGTCTGAATCAGCAATGATGTGGGCCGCGTCTAACAATTCGCGATGCTTGAGCCGGCAGACCGCACAGGCGCCCTGGTACGCAGTAATCACCCGGGCCCGAAAAACCGGTTGATGGACACGCTGCTTCACGATGCGCTCGACATATTTCTTCTCTAGCCCCTCAAAGCCCGCGCGGCGAACGGCGCGAAACTCCTCGCCAGCAGCGACAAGAAAATGGCCTGCGGCCAGATTCTCATCAACGACATACGCCGGGATGATCGGGATCCACACGTTTTCGACAGGGCGTTCAAAGAGAATGATCGGCACTTGATCAACCATCGCTTGCCGAAGTTTGCGATTAGCTCCGCCTAGCGGATTGCCCGCTTCGTATGCGTACTGAAGCAGTCCGTCAGCGCCGACTTTGTCGTCATAGGGCCCCTTGGGACTGCTCATGATCGAGAGGGTGTGGTTGAAGTAAGCGGGGTTATGGATCCCTCGCTGCCCCACCAGCGGCCGATGCACGCCGTGCAGTTCGAAGCTCGTGAGTTCCTGCCAGGTAAGAAACCCGCCTCTTTCGTCGGAGAGCTGTTCGAGCCCTGAAAATATCTCGAACCTGAGCAGGAGTGATTCCTCCTCGGAAGGCACAGGAAGAGCCAATTCCGGCATTTTGGCTGCCCCTTCCTCTGGTGTTCCGATCGCCTCTCCTTGTTGTGGCCGATGGGGAACTGTAGGGTCACCAACTATGGAAAGCTCAGTTTCTAAGCAGCCTAGCGATAACGCCAGCTGGTCGACCGTCCGGGAGCTCGCCGAAGCAGGGCGATGGGACGACTGCCTTGCTCTGTTGATCACTCTCGTTCCCGCCACAAGGTCGAGCGTCCTGGAGTTTCAAAAGATTGGCGCAGAGGCGGCGAGGATTATTGCTCTTTCGGTCCCCGAAGAAGTCACTTCTGTCCATGATTTCCTCACCCTTACTGTTTCTCGTGCTGACGAGGTGTGCAGCGAGCTGGAAGTTCAGTTCCCTGAGGTCAGCGGGCCGTTCACCCGGATGCAGCTCGCCATTGCCGAAGGGTCATCTTCGGCCTACGTGACGGTGGCGAAAGAGCTGCGCGATCTTGGTCGGCCTTACCGGGCAATTCTTGCTGCCTCGAAGTCGCTCGAGTTGGATCGCCGGAATGTTGCCGCACTGACTATCAGAGCGGCCTCTTACGCAGATATGTTCGACACGGTTCTGGCGACTGCGGACATCACGGCAGCGGAGACCCTCAAAGCCGGCGACGTTATGGTCCTCAATGTCAAGTCACGGATTGCTGCAATGGAGGGCGAGCTGACCGAGTCCCTGGCGACAGCTTTACGCAGCTTTCACCAACATCCCACCAAGATTGCCGCCCGTCAGGTGGGAAGCAGGCTGGAGAAGTTGGGTCACAAGTCCCGCATGATGAGTTGGTATGAACTGGCTTCTCAGATGCCTGAGGAGATGCCAAACAAGTTGACCGAGGCGCAGCAACGTGGCCTAGAGCGGCTTGTCCGCGAGTCTCTCGATGAAGTTGAAGCGGCAAAAGAGGAGCCCACTTCGGCTGCTGGGCGAGCCTGACAGTATTATTCTTGTGTATCTGGATCTTTTCTCTCTACTCCACCAACACAAAAGTTCTCCAAGCGTTTAGGTAAAAGTTTGACATGCTGTGAATATGTGCTACGGTCGAATCATGACCACAATCATTACGAACATCTCCCGGGGGCCTAGGGCAACTGCTACACCTCCGGTCCGAGGCCGGAGCCTCCATCTCATTGATATCGAAAACCTCTGTGGGTCCAGTCAGCCGTCCCGGCACGAAGTTGAACACGCCAGAGCTCGCTACAGCGAGTGGGTCCCTGTTGGGAACCGGGATCAAGTTGTAGTCGCTTCCTCACGTGGAAACCTCATGAGTGCCTACATCGGATGGCCCGGGGTTCGCTACTTGACTCAGGACGGAAAAGACGGCGCTGACATCTGTCTGGCAAGAGTCATGCTCGAGGAAGGAGTCGCGCAGCGATTTGGTGCTGTCGTCTTGGCTTCCGGTGATGGGGGACTCGCGCCCTTTGTGGCTCATTTGGCCACGCAGGGCCTTGCCACCACCGTCGTGTCGCCGGCAGACCGGTTGTCCCGCGAGATGCGCATGGCCGCCCACAAATGTATTGTCCTGACGCCTGAGCTTGAAGACATTGCCTAGGAGGAGAGAAATTATGGCCAACGAACGACTCATCACCCCATCGGAGATCGCTGAGCTGACCGGCTTTGCGTTGCCCACCGTCAGTAACTGGATGAAGCGCTTTGATGACTTCCCAGAGGGCCGCGCGGTGGAGGGGAGTAAGCGCCTGCGCTACGACAGAGTTGAGGTGCTTGCCTGGTTGAAGCGACGGAACCTCTCCCGCGAGGCAACCAGAGAGCACACTGCTCTTCTGACCATCGACCGCGACGATCGGCGCGACTTTCTGGGCACTCTGTTTGTCGTTTTGCACGCAATCCCCAACCGAGAGAAAGCCTCGGCGAGCGCCGTCATGGAGAAATACCGTGAGCTCGCGTCTTCATCCATTGAAGACCTCGTCAATTTCGACCTCACTCGTGTTCCCGACGTCGTTAGCGACCTCGTCCCTCGCTACAAGGGCCTGACCGACGTCGAGCTTGTCGACACGTTGTCAGCGATTGACGAAGGCACACAGGGGCGCTTCACGGGCGAAACTTCCACGCCGCAAATCTTGGTGGAGTTCTTAGGCGCCTTGGCGCCCTCCACCAAGGGGACTGTTCTTGACCTTGCCAGCGGTCAGGGGCGTTTACTCGAGCACCTAGCAACTCGGGGCATCGGCAGCAAACACATCGGCAGGGAAATTAACCTCAACGCTGTGATTCAAGCACGACAGAGCGCCAAGCTCCGAGGTCTTGATGTCACCTACGCAGTTATTGACGGCCTGTCACCGGTTGAGCCTGGATCCTGCGCGCTGGTCGTAGTAGACCCGCCGCTTGGGCTGGCTTCTGCGCCGACTGACCTAGAGAGCCAGTCGTGGCCATTTGGCAGGCCGAGTAGTCGAGACCTCGGCACTGCCTTCATACAGCGCGCGGTGGAAGCGTTGGAGCCAGGCGGCACCGCAATGGTTCTCAGCCTCCAAAATCTCGTGTCGCGCGGCGGTGATGTTGCGGAACTGCGACTACGGCTTCTGGCTGCTGGGGCCATCCGCGCTGTTGTCTCGCTTCCAGCGCGTTTGCGGGTGAATACGGCCGTACCTCTCACTCTCTGGATTCTTGGCCCCCCGGGCTCGAGTAACGACAATGTCGTCATGGTTGATGCCTCACTATGTTCCCCTGCCCAACTATCTGCAGCTGGCCCTGTCGTTTCAGCCATTCGTGCAGAGCTGGCGCAAGACGACAAGAATCGTAACGAGGCGTTTGCAACCACAGTTCAGGTGCGCGACCTTCTCACCGGCGATGTTCCCCTGCGGCCTAATGCCTGGGTCGCAAAGCAGCGGGACCTCATCGAGCCCCAGGAGCAGCTGGCTCTCGCCCGCTCGGGTTTGGAGTCCGTCGAGAACCTGATTGGTCTGTTGCCGGTCTCTAGCAAGGAACTGGAAATTGGTCAGGTGGAACCCCCGCTGATTTCCCTCTCCGACTTAGCGGATCGAGGTTCCCTAAAGATTGTGCGCTCGCCCCTCACGAGGCCTGCTGAGGACGGCACCGGCGCACCTGTGCTGGATGGCCGAGTGTTGCAGGGCGATCGCACCAAAGAATCAGCACGCCGACTGGCCGACGAGTCCACCCCAGGGCTTCTCATAGAACCGGGAGACATTGTTGTTGCGGCCGGGGCTAAAGCTGTTATCGCGGAGGTCTGGCAGGAAGAGGGCTGGGTTGCAGGCTCGTCAGTGCAAGTGATTAGGTCGCGGCCATCAGACATCGATGTCCACTTCCTAGCAGCCGCGATTCAGCACCCCCGAAACCTGGCACATGTTGATCCGGGTGCCTTGAAAATCCAACTCAACATTCGGGGGTTCGAGGTTCCCGATCTCCAAATTCAGGAGCAGAGACGACTCGCTGCGCTTGCTGGCGCGCTCAACGACGCCGAACGAGAGCTCCAGTCCCGTTTGGCGCGACTGTCGCAAGCGAAACGTACGATCCTGGAAGCAATCGGAAGTGGCACCCTCGCTGTTGTCCCGGCAAAAAAGTCCTGAGCCGGGGCTGTCAGGGGTTCCTGAGACATTTATTAAGAGCAATACTCAACTAGATTCAATATCGAATCGCTTACAGATAGGAAAGTTTCGTGGCCACTGAGGCAAACGACACCCAGAGAGCGGAACTCCACAAGACAATTTGGCGACTAGCCAACGACTTGAGGGGAAGCGTCGACGGTTGGGACTTCAAGAGTTATGTGTTGGGCTTCCTTTTCTATCGCTTTATCTCGGAGAACCTCACGTCCTATCTAAACCAGAGCGAGCACAAGGCTGGTCACAAGGATTTTGACTACACGGTCCTCACCGATGCAGAGGCCGAGTTTGGCCGCGTGGAGACCGTTGCGGAGAAGGGTTTCTATATCCTCCCCAGCCAGCTTTTCGCCAACGTCCGTAAGGACGCCAAGGACGACCAGAACTTGAATGAGACGCTTGAGAAGGTCTTTGCGGCGATCGAGGGTTCTGCTATTGGCACCGAGAGTGAAAATGACATCAAGGGGCTCTTTGATGACCTCGATGTGAACTCCAGCAAGCTCGGTAATACGGTGGCTAAGCGCAACGAGAAGCTGGTCAAGCTTCTCGAGGCAATTGGGGATCTGAAGCTCGGGGAGTTTGCCGACAACACCATTGATGCATTTGGTGACGCCTATGAGTACTTGATGGCGATGTATGCATCGAGCGCTGGAAAATCTGGTGGGGAGTTCTTCACTCCGCAGGAGGTTTCTGAACTTCTCGCACGAATTACGGTGGTCGGCAAAACACAGGTCAACAAGGTTTATGACCCTGCGTGTGGATCGGGCGCCTTGTTGTTGCAGTTTGCCAAGGTCCTCGGTAAGGAGAATGTTCGTCAGGGCTTTTTCGGGCAGGAAATCAACCTCACCACGTTCAACCTCGCCCGCATCAACATGTTTCTCCACGATGTGAACTACGAGAAGTTTTCCCTCGCTAACGGCGACACACTCACCGATCCTGCCCACTGGGATGAGGAACCCTTTGAGGCGATCGTCTCTAACCCTCCGTACTCCATCAAGTGGGATGGGGATGCAAACCCCCTCATGATTAACGACCCCAGGTTCTCGCCCGCCGGAGTCCTTGCGCCCAAGTCCAGAGCAGACCTTGCATTCACTATGCACATCTTGTCGTGGCTAGCAGTCGATGGCACCGCGGCAATAGTTGAGTTCCCTGGAGTCATGTATCGCGGGGGAGCGGAACAGAAAATCAGGAAGTACCTCGTCGACAACAACTTTGTCGACGCGGTGATCCAATTGCCTTCTGATCTGTTCTTTGGGACAACCATCGCGACCTGCATCCTCGTCCTGAAGAAGTCCAAGAAGGACAACTCGGTTCTCTTCGTTGACGCGTCTTCAGAGTTCATCCGCGAGAACACGAAGAACAAGCTGACAGAAAACAACCGAGCCACCATCCTCGAGAGCTTTGAGAAACGAGAGGACGAGGAATACTTCTCGAAGTTGGTGCCAAACGACCAGCTCGCCCACAACGACTACAACCTGTCTGTGTCGAGCTATGTGGTCAAGGAGGACACCCGCGAGGCAGTCGATATCGCCGAACTCAACGCAGAAATTGAGCGCATCGTGGCAAGGCAGGGGGAGCTCCGCAGCCAGATTGACCGGATGGTTAAGGATCTTGAGGGCAGCCGATGAGCCGAATCGACGACTTGATTGCTGAATTGTGTCCAGGTGGAGTGGCTGTTCGACCGCTTGGCGAGGTTGTGCAAATCAGAAACGGAAAGGACCACAAATCATTATCTGACGGTGACGTTCCGGTGTACGGAAGTGGGGGCATAATGCGACTCGTTGACCGCCCAATGGCGCAGGGCCCTTCGGTCTTGATCCCTCGGAAGGGGTCTTTGGGCAATCTTTTCTACGTAGGGGGCCCGTTCTGGGTTGTCGATACGATTTTTTGGACAGCAATCGATCGTGATCGCATTAGCCCAAAGTATCTCTACTACTTTCTGCTCACACTTCGCCTTGGTGAGATGAACCAGGCTGGTGGCGTTCCGAGCCAGACGCAGTCAGTTCTGAACAAAGTGCCGGTTGCCGTGCCCCCTCTCCCAATCCAAGAGGAGATTGTCCGGATCCTCGACACCTTCACAGAGCTAGAGGCAGAGCTAGAGGCAGAGCTAGAGGCAGAGCTAGAGGCTCGGACCACCCAGTATGAGGAGACTCGAAACCGGCTGCTGGACCTTGACGGAGATCTCGATGGTCACCCGCTCGCGGCGATGATTCGCGAATTGTGTCCGGGCGGGGTTCGTTTCGAACCGATTGGATCGGTGGGGACTCTCGTGCGCGGAAAGCGGTTCGTCAAGGCTGACATGGTTAATGACGGTATTCCGTGCCTCCATTACGGCGAGATTTACACGCGCTACGGTTTGTCAGCTCACGAAAGCTTTTCCTTCCTGCCGGAAGAACAGGCGAGGTCGCTGCGCTTTGCCAATCCTGGCGACGTCGTCATGGTCTCCGCGGGGGAGTCCGTTGAGGATATTGGAAAATCTGTGGCCTGGCTCGGAACAGAGCCGATAGTTATCCACGATGCGTGTTATGCGTTTTCAAGCCCACTAGATCCCCGGTTTGTGTCCCACTACTTTGCTAGTCGCCTCTTTAGGGACCAAATTCGGACGCATATTTCCTCGTCGAAAATCTCCTCGGTGTCGGTTCAAACTGTCTCCCGTACGCTGATTCCCGTCCCACCACAATCGCTCCAAAATGAGATCGTCCGCATCCTCGACTCCTTTGACGCCCTCGTGACCGACATTTCCATCGGCCTCCCTGCTGAGATTGCAGCCCGCCGTAAGCAATACGAGTACTACCGCGACAAGTTGTTGAGCTTCGAAGGGTTAGCTGCATGAGTGAGGGTGTTGCCGTTCGTTACGACCCGATCGTGGTCAGTGCCGAGAGCACAGTTGTTGCCGAGTATGTAGCTGACGGGCCCGGTTCTGGCGGTTACCAGTCAGAGGCTCAGTTAGAGGCCGAATTCATTCGTCTGCTGGAGCGCCAGGCATACGAGTTTCTGCCCATCACGTCTGAACAAGACCTGGTCTCGAATCTGCGGAAGCAGCTCGAGGCGTTGAACTCGATGACGTTTAGTGATTCGGAATGGCGCCAATTCTTTTCTGGCCGAATCGCGAGCGCTAATGAAGGGATTATCGAGAAGACAATCCGTATTCAAGAAGACCACATTCAGTTGTTGAAGCGTGATGACGGATCGACAAAGAATGTCTTTCTGATCGACAAAGCCGACATTCATAACAACCGCCTGCAGGTGATCAATCAGTATGAGGTTGGCGAGGGTGAAGGCGGCGCTGCGCGGGCTAACCGTTATGACGTCACCATCTTGGTCAATGGGTTGCCCATGGTCCATGTGGAGCTTAAGCGCCGCGGTGTTGACATCAGGGAAGCGTTCAACCAAATCAACCGCTACCAGCGGGATAGTTTCTGGGCGGGCTCTGGATTGTTCCAGTACGTGCAGTTGTTTGTGATCTCAAATGGAACCCTGACGAAGTACTACTCCAATACGATCCGTCAGAAGAAACTCGATGAGGCTGCTAAACCTGGTGGAAAGCGCCGGACCTCCAATTCCTTTGAGTTCACATCCTGGTGGGCCGATGCAAACAACAAGCCGATTCAGGAGCTGACGGCTTTCGCCAAGACTTTCTTCGCCAAGCACTCGCTTCTCAACGTGTTGACTAAGTACTGTGTGCTGACCCACGACCACATGTTGCTCGTGATGCGCCCGTATCAGATTGTCGCTACCGAGCGAATCCTCCAGCGCATCGCCATTTCCACGAACTACAAGAAGCTCGGAACAATCGAGGCTGGCGGTTACATATGGCACACCACGGGGTCCGGAAAGACCCTCACCAGCTTCAAGACCGCTCAGCTCGCCACAAGGATGCCGGGTGTTGACAAGGTGCTCTTTGTTGTTGACCGCAAGGATCTCGATTACCAGACCATGCAGGAGTATGACCGTTTCGAGAAGGGTGCTGCCAACTCGAACACATCAACGGCGAAGCTGAAGAAGCAGCTCGAAGATTCAAACGCCAGAATCATCGTCACCACGATCCAGAAGCTCTCTAAGTTCATCGAGGGAAACAAGGGCCACAGCATTTACGGGGGCCACCTCGTCATCGTTTTTGACGAGTGCCACCGATCCCAGTTCGGGGACATGCATCAATCCATCACTAAGGCGTTCAAGAACTACAACCTCTTTGGATTCACGGGAACGCCAATCTTTGCAGCGAACGCTGGTTCAGGTGGCAATCCGCAACTCAAGACCACGGAACAGGCTTTTGGCGAGAAGCTCCACACCTACACAATCGTTGATGCGATCAACGATAAGAATGTGCTCCCCTTCCGCATTGACTACGTCAACACCGTCAAAATGGCGGCATCAATGGCGGATAAGAAGGTTTCTGCTATTGATGCCGAAAGGGCGTTGCTCGATAGCAAGCGAATTAGCGAGATCGTCACCTACATTCGCGAGCATTTTGATCAGAAGACCAAGAGGGCTGAACACTATGCGCTCCGGGGGAAGCGCGTCCACGGTTTCAACTCTTTGTTCGCCACCGCCTCGATCGAAGCAGCCAAGACCTATTACACAGAGTTCAAGAAGCAACAGGCCGAACTCCCAGAAGCACAGCGGTTGAAGATCGGCATCATTTATTCCTATGCAGCCAATGAAGAGTTGGTTGACGGGCTACTCGATGAAGAAGACTTCGAGACGGATGCTCTCAGTCTTGACGCTCGCAGCTTCCTGGATGCCTGCATTAAGGATTACAACCAGATGTTTGGAATGAACTTCGATAGTTCATCCGACAATTTCCAGAACTACTACAAAGATCTCTCGCTGCGATTGAAGCAGCGAGAGATTGACATGGTGATTGTGGTCAATATGTTTCTGACGGGCTTTGATGCCACCACTCTGAACACATTGTGGGTGGATAAGAATCTCCGTTCACACGGATTGATTCAGGCGTACTCGCGGACCAACCGCATCCTCAATTCGGTGAAGACTTATGGAAACATCGTGTCCTTCCGCGATCTCGACCAGGCAACTAACGATGCCATTGCACTCTTTGGCAACAAAGATGCGTCTGGCATCGTTTTATTGAAGCCCTATGGCGACTACTACGCGGAGTATTCGGACCGCGTTGCTGAACTGCTCCAAGGGTTCCCGCCCGGGGCAGCCATCGTCGGTGAGGAGGCGCAAAAACAGTTCGTCGAGCTTTATGGGGCAATTGTTCGCCTCACGAACATCTTGAGCTCGTTCGATGAGTTTTCCGGCCAGGAGCTGCTGCAGCCGAGGCAGGATCAGGACTACCGCAGCCACTATTTGGATATCTATGCCGAGCGACGCAAACTGCTGGATGCCGACCGTGCGCCGATCAACGATGACCTGGTGTTTGAGATCGAACTCATTAAACAGGTCGAAATCAACGTCGACTACATCTTGATGCTCGTTCAGAAGCACAAGGACCAGTTTGGTGATGGGCAGGACAAGGAAATCAAGGAGTCAATCGCACGATCAATTGACGCCTCGCCGTCGTTGCGCAATAAGAAGGATCTGATTGAGGCGTTCATCGAATCCGTCAACATCACGGGATCTGTCGACGAACAATGGAAGGCGTTCATTGATGAACGCCGCGAGAGTGAACTTGCGTCGATTATTGAGCAAGAGAACCTCAACCCCGAGGCCACGCGCAGCCTTGTGGAAGAGGCGCTCAAGGACGGCTACGTGAAGGCTGCTGGGACCACCATCGTTAAGGCTTTGCCCGCGGTGTCAAGGTTTTCCCCAGAGGGTGCTCACGGGGAAAAGAAGCAAAAGGTTCTGCAACTACTCGCGGACTTTATTTCTCGCTACTTTGGCTTGATCTGACTGCATCGGCCCTGGGTTGAGTTCTCGTCTACGCGGTGACCGCGAAATCGTGGGACTGTTCTTTCGGGAAGCGTTCCGGATGGGAAGCCCTACTCGAGCGGGGACCTGAAGCCCCGCCGGCGTCCCTCAATTAAGGGCTTGCACTCCAGTCTCGTTGCTAGGGATCAACGGCTGCTCAGCGGGGAACCACGTTTCTGAGTGCCACGCAACAGCACCGATGAGGCTAAAGTTCCAGATCTGCGAGCCTGGTGTCTTCCCAACACCAATACACGGATCCGTTGAAGACGCTCTTCTTGCTGACTTCACCCTCGCGTTGCTTCAGTTCCCAGGTCAGTGAAGAGACGCTCCACTCCTGGCCTTCGAACAGGACTTTTGAGTCGCTTTGAACCACGGCCCTTACCCGGGGGTCTGGTGCGTAGTGAATTGTCTCCCCGATCAGCTTGTTGAGGATCTCGCGGACGTCAAATTTGGACTCCTCGCCAGCATCTTGCTTCCAGTTGCTAGTGTGCCGGAACGAAGCGGGAACGGAGAGAACGTCAGAGAGCAACAGTTCGATGATGTAGTCCCGACGGCTAGTGATTGCCTCCGCATTCCAAACGTCCACGTCAACGATCGAATTCATACTGACCTGCAAACCGGATTTTCCCCGGTACGTGGCTTTCTTCTCAGCAAAAGACTTGTTTCCCAACTCTTGGTTGTGCCGGATTAGAGTTATGTTCCCAAGGTTGTTGACCAACGCTTGGTGGTCGTCCTCGGCGCTCGCGCCGAGTTCAGTGAGCCAGTCTGAATTGAGAGTCTGCGGCATAATGTGCTCCAGCTGGAGCATTGGGTCATCCCATGCGGGCCTTGATTTCGTAAGTGTCTCCTCGGTGAGAGAGAGCAAAAGGCGTGGGTAATTGCGGGACCTTCCAAGGTTGTAGAAGTTGAGTCCTTCCAGGCGCGACCGCAGCTCATCATCATTTGGGAGCCGTCCAGCATAGATCTGATTTGCCAAGAAGGAGCAAATCTTCGCTTCTGGGTCCTCGGCCGCAAAAATTTCAGGCAAATTAGCTCCCAAAACGGGGAACATTTGGTTTTCCGCCCCTGCCATTCCCAAGATCCTTCGGCGCAATAAGAAGGTTCTGATGGATTTCAGAATTCTGACCACATTCTTGGTCGGCGCTTTTTCTTCTTGCCACGCAGCGACAATTTCCGAAACAAATGACAGGCCCGGCCCGAGACCGATTACCTGAAAATCGGAGAGCACCTGGTCTATCTCTTTTGAACCGGATTTCTCTAAGCCGCGCGCTATTGAGTATGCCTTTGAGAAGCGGACGAAGTCAGCAAACAGGTCTTCGAGCCGCCTTCCGAGGACGATCGCCTTGAAGTTGCTGTAGAGCTCTTTGTAATTGTTTTCTCCCGCAACCTTGAAACTTGCATGTCTGTCAGCCTGCATCCAGTCGCGGATGAACTCGGAGAGAATTCCGCGGAGCCGCGTCTCGAGAGAGAGCCAAAAATCGTTGTACAGCTTTTCTTGTTCTGCAGAACTCTTCCCCATGAGAAGAAAATTCCGAACCAGGTCCGCCAGTGAGAGCGGTTTTCCGAGTGAATTCATGGACTCGAAAATCTCTTGGGGGTTCTCCCAATGATTGCGGTTTGGCTCCAACTGAATAGCAATAATGCTGAACTTTGCGAGCCCCAACTCGAGGAGGCCCTTTCGTTCCTCCTCAGGGATCGCCTTAAGCTCCTTGCGGAAAAATTGGTAATTTTGGTACACGATTGAGTTCGTTAGGTCCCTCGGCACATCGAGACCAAGAGCTAATAGGCGATAGGCCTCCCAGTCTGTTTCAACCTGTTTGAGTTTGATCTTGAATGGCGTGTTTTCGTCTGCCCGCTCGTTTTGAAGGTAGCTCTTCTGAATTTGCTTTTTGTATTCAGGATCTTCGACAGTGTCGCGGAGAGCAATCAGAAAAAGCATGCTGGTGGTTATCCGCTGCTGCCCGTCTGTCAAGACATACTTGTCGGGTACGCCGAAACCTGACTGTTCAACGACGTAGACGACACTGCCAAAAAAATGTTCGGCGTATTTTCCTTGGCG
This sequence comes from Pontimonas sp., assembly GCA_044237205.1. Taxonomy (GTDB): domain Bacteria; phylum Actinomycetota; class Actinomycetes; order Actinomycetales; family Microbacteriaceae; genus Pontimonas. Next base: position 28,748 of record JBIIFP010000007.1, read on the forward strand.
GTTTTGCTCGGCTGTCTGCTGAATGTCAGTGAGGAAGACCTTGCAAGTCGCGGTTGACCACTCGTAATTCCGCTGGTAAGGCGGAATAAAGAATGTGACATCGTTATTGGAGAGAGACTTCAGAAGATATGTCGGATCAGCCTTCACTGCTTCCTCTCAATCACTCAATTACTGAGTTTGACTCTACTCAATTTTGCAGCGCCTAAACCAACACCAACGTTTCCACCATCGCGTCATAGGCGACATAGAAGTCTTGGACTGAGATGCCGAGGGCTTCTTCGAAGGCGTCTTCGAAGGAAGCCCCCTGTCCTGCGAGTTTCCAGATGTTCATGAGGGGTTCAACACCCACGCTCGCGATGATGTATTCGGTGGCGAGGGAACCATAGTTATAGGGGTCGTTGGACCCCACAAATGCTTCGTGGCGGCTAAGGATAAAGTCCTCCGGCGCAGCGTCGCTCGCTGAGGCGGTGAAATGGTTGCCCCAGTAGGGCTGGTATCCCCGGTATGCCACGATGGCCTCGCCCATGAACTGGGCGCTTCCCTCTGTGAGCCATACCGGCCGGTAGAGGGGGTTTCCCGGCGGAAGCACTTGGCCGCCGGGACCCTCATCGAGGGTGTCTTGAACAATGTGGAAGAGCTCGTGGGGGGTGGCTGAGATGTGGTTCATGGTGGGGATTGCTTCTGTGATGAAGTCTTGGGGGAAAGACATCCAGGCGCTGCCTTTGTAGGCGACCCCCGCGTTGCCACTTCCACAGCATTGTTCGAAACCCGGGACTACAGGTCGCCCGAGGGCTCCCATTTGCTCGAGAAAGAAATCACTGGTGGTTCCATGCACGAGCACGACGTCGTCATTCAGGACAAAAGAGAACGCATCCGCAGTGAGGAACGATAGGTCTTCTGCCCATTCGCGGTGAAACTCGAGGACGGTGTCCTGATAGATCATGGTCAGATACTGACTGCCGGTTCCCTCTTCTGCCTGATCAAGGAAGGCATAAGTCTTCGCTAGTGCCGTGTCGGCTAGTTCCCGTCGGGTGAAGCCACTGGGCCAGGGGGTCTCAAACGCTGCGGCAACAACCGGGGCAGCGTCTGCTTCTGGCATGACCTCCGTAGTGGCTGCCTCTGGGGCAACGCTCTGCTCACTAGCGGGCAGTACCTCCCCAGTGGAACACGATCCGAGCGTCAGTGTCAGAGCAAGAGCGAGCAGTGCGGCAGGCGTTTTCATACGGCAACGCTACGGAGCGCACCGGGTCGGGTCAATAGGTGCACAAGTTTCCCTCATCTTTGCCAGACTGGGGCGTGATGGATGAGACAGTCGACAAAGTGCGGGGCTTTGCCGCCAGGGTTCGTGCTGTGCACGACGGCTTGCCCGGGTGGATGTCCTTCTCTGAGGTGGTCTCCAGGCGGACCATGTTGTTGGGTCTGCTGCCCATCGTTGTGATTGGTGCGCTTCTTGGCCAGGCAGGGTTCCCGTTGTGGCTGAGCATCCCTTTGGGCGCACCACTGGTCTTGGCTGTTCTGGTTCTTGTGATCAAGCGTCTGCGTGACGCCGGTATCCACTGGGCCACGGCATTTCTTGGCTTTATCCCCGTCATTGGATGGTTAGTTCTTGCAGTTCTTGTGTCGTTGCCCACCGCCGGGCTCTCACAAACCAGCCCGCGCTGGAAAGTCTTTGCTACTGGGCTTGCCGCCTTCGTTGCCTTCTCTGTGGTCTCTGGGGCACTCGTCCCAATGCCCACAACACCACCCAGCACGACAAGCCCCTCCACCACAGCGGAACAGCAAGAGACTGCGCCAACTGAGGCCACAGACAGCCCTGCCAGTGGCGAAGAGCCCCCGGCAGGGGGCAGCGCCCCTGACGTGGGCACAGAGAGTGATGTGGCCACCGACGAGGTGGCTGCCGAGGACGAGGAGCTTGATTCTGAGCTGAACCCTGAGACCGCACCGGAGGCTGCGCCACCGGTTGACTCCAATGCCGGTGCGACGGGCGGTCTAGAGGCGTTGCTGTCACGGCTGCGGGTGGAACCAGAAGTGCAGGCCGGTTATGACCGGGATCTCTTTCGGCACTGGGTTGATGCGGATGGCGATGGTTGTGACGCCAGACGTGAAGTACTGATTGCCGAGTCGACCACACCGGTCAGCGTGGGCTCAGGGTGTTCGCTCTCTGGTGGCACGTGGTACTCAGCCTTTGATGGGGTGACCACCACCGATGCCTCAAGCTTTGACATTGATCACTTTGTGCCACTCAAGGAAGCCTGGGACAGCGGTGCTCACGCGTGGGATAGCGGGACCAGACAACGTTTTGCCAATGACCTGGAGTTCGCGGGGGCACTCATTGCTGTGAGTGCTAGTTCTAATAGGTCTAAGGGCGCTAGTGACCCAGCGGAATGGTTGCCACCGAACCGTTCTTACCGCTGTGTCTATCTGGTCACCTGGGTTGAGGTGAAACTCCGGTGGAACCTCTCCGCAGACCCTGGTGAGATCGCCGCTATTCGCTCCGCGGGGAGCGGCTGTTAGGGTCGCTGTGACCAGTACTGCGCTCGGTAACTCGGTTCAACTCCCGTGCCAACTCGGGGAAGGAAACCGAGAGCGTCTCCCAGAGGAGCTCGACATCGACTCGGTGATAGTGGTGCGCGACAAAGTCTCTGGACCTTGCTGCTGATTGCCATACAGAGTTTTCCCACAGCGCTGGTTCGATGCCATGCAGTTGCTTAGCCAAGTCGCCCACCCGCATGACGAGGGCCTCCCCTGCGAGCTGGAGGGTTGGGTCATTGAGAAATTGTTCGCGCGAGCAGGCAAACAAGGTGTTAGCCGTGGCCAGGTTCTCTTCTAATAGGGAGACCCATCGTTGTGACTTCGGGTTGCTCAGCACACGGGCACAGCGGCCTTGACCATCGCCTGGTCAGCGTTGTTGGTGAGGCTCGCCTTGGTGACAATGGTCACCGGAAACCCGAGTGCCTGTTCAAGGTCGATTTCGCACGAGGCGATGTCATAGAGAGTCGTGCCCGGTTCGGTGTCACAGAGAAGATCCACATCGCTATCTTCATGCGCTGTGCCAGTCGCCACAGACCCAATCACGGAAACTGTGGAAAGTTTGTGCGCGGTGGCAAGGGTCCGGATGAGCGATGCCTTTGATCGGAGCAGGTCAAGCGTGGGGGCGCTGGGGCGCATCTGCCCATAGGGCATCAGGATGGCGGTGGGGCTGCGGTGGGAGCCAATCACGACGGGGTCGCTCTTCGGATTAGCGGCCATTGCTTTCACCAGTGCCGACAACTGAGCTCTAGCTTCGGCGATGCCGACTACAGGTGAGGGTGCCATGGTGAGAGCCTAGCAAAACTGTACATAAATAAGTACATAAACCCGCGCGGCGCACCTACTGGCCTAGTGACTTGCGTCCAGAGTTGAACGGGGGAGGGGCCAAGGGTGAGGCTGACCTTGGGGAAGACTTCGAGAGCTGAGCGTGACATGAGATATCGCGATCAACTCCGTCGTAGTTGGTGTCAGTGGTGGGGCGCATTCTGGCGCTACCGCACAGGCCACCAATGAATGTCATATGTAACAAGAATTGTGTTATTTTTTGTGACAACATAGTAGGTCTGTGTGTATCAATTGTCGTGTGAAAGGGTTCCAGCACCATGTGGTTAGACGAAGTTTTTGGAGTAAAGAAGCCAGTTATCGCCATGCTCCACCTCATGGCTCTGCCAGGCGACCCGGGCTTTGACTCCGCCGGTGGGATGAAGGCAATTGTCGATCGCGCACGGCGCGAGCTCGATGCCCTCCAATCAGGTGGCGTCGATGCAGTGATGTTCTCCAACGAGTTCAGCCTGCCCTACCTCACGAAGACCGAACCCATCACCTCGATCGCGATGGCCCGCATCATTGGTGAGCTGATGTCGGAGATCAAGGTCCCCTTCGGTGTGAACGTCCTCTGGGATGGCATTGCCTCCATTGAGCTCGCCACCGGCACCGGAGCATCTTTCGTCCGTGAAATCTTCACTGGCGTCTACGCCAGTGACTTTGGTCTGTGGGACACCAACGTGGGCCAGGCCGCTAGGCACCGCGCCCGGCTTGGTGCTCAGAATGTGAAGTTGCTCTTCAACATCGTTCCCGAGTCGGCTGTCTATCTCGCCGAGCGCGACATCGAGAGCATCACGAAGACGACCGTCTTCGCGACCATGCCCGATGGCCTGTGTGTTTCAGGGCTCACTGCAGGTGCTGCAACTGACACCCAGATTCTTGCCAAGGTGAAAGCCACCGCTGGAGATGTTCCCGTCTTTGTGAACACCGGTGTCCGTGCGCACAACGCTGCCGAGCAGCTGGCTATTGCTGACGGCGCTGTTATTGGCACGTACTTCAAGAAGGACGGCGTTTTTGAAAACGCCGCCGACCAGTCACGAGTTGAAGAACTCATGGGCGTGGTCAAAGGATTACGGTCCTAAAGCCCCGCTCGGAGATAACCTAGGCACCATAGGAAGCACCTAGTGAACAAGGAGGTTCGCACACATGTCTCACCAACAGCGAGTAGTAGTTGCCGTGGCCACCGCCAAGGCCGGCCATGAGGCAGAGCTCAAGAGCCGCCTTGAGGGCGTTGCCAAGGCATCCTGGGATGAAGCGGGCGTAGTCACCTATGCGGTGCACGACGTTATCGATCAGCCAGGACAGTTCATGATGGTTGAGGTCTATGCATCCGACCAGGCTTTTGACGACCACTTGGCCACCGATCACGTGAAAGCGCTGATTGCCGACCTATCCGAGATGGTCGAGGGTGAGCTCATTGTGTATCAGGGTAAAGCCAGCGCCTTCTCTGCAGGAGCAAAGGGAGCGCTTTAACCACATGGCTATTGAATCCACCGGGAACTTGATTGGCATGCCCCTGCCGGGGCGTTCGTTGCCTGATGCCGATGGAGTCATGGTGGCACTGCGCGAAGCGGGAGCGAAGGCCACTCTCGTTGCCTTCGTCTGTAATCACTGCCCTTACGTTCAGCACGTGGAAAAGGCCTTTGGCCAGGTGGTCGCTCGTCAGGAGACGTCAGGTTTGCGGACTCTTGCAGTCGTCAGCAATGACTTCGACGCTCATCCGGATGATGACCTCCCCGGCATCCGCGCTCAAATTGAGCGGGCGGGATGGGACTTCCCCTACCTGATCGATCGCGACCAGTCCTTGGCACGAGAGCTTGGTGCGGTCTGCACCCCCGATTTCTTCCTCTTCGATGCTGGTTTCGAACTGGTGTACCGGGGGGCCTGTGATGCGTCATCCCCCAAGAATGGCAACCCCGTCACCGGCGATCTTCTCGAAGGCGCAATCACCAGCGCCCTCGCGGGCGCTTCGGTTCCGCTGCCTCACCGGCCAGCGATGGGCTGTGGGATTAAGTGGCTGCCAGGGAATGAGCCAGAGGCGCACTAGTCATGGATGTTCAACTTGAGCGGCGCAAGCTCCTAGCGAAGGAGCGCAAGCAGAAGATTCTTGAGTGGGTCGCTGCTGAGGAGGCCATTGACTTTGGCAGCTTGGCAAAGTTCTTGAGCGTTTCCGTTATGACGGTTCGTCGCGATGTGCAGAACCTGGTGGACCAGGGGTATATGACCCTCACCCGGGGTGGCGCGTCGGCGCAACTCTCCCGCTCGCTCGACATTCTGGTGAACCCGAGGGCCTCGGATTCGAGTGTGGCAAAAGCCCGTATCGGTGAATTTGCTGCCCGCAATATGACACCGGGTGACGTGATCTTTGTGGGCACCGGGTCAACCACAGCCCAGTTCATTCAGTTCTTGAACCCCGACCAGAACTTGACCGTGATTACCCCGTCTTTGCCGCACGCATCTTTCTTGGCATCCAGGGGGGTTCGCGTGATCAGCACCGGGGGATTGGTAGCCACAGAAGACCTAGCCCAGAGCGGTTCCATTGCTGCCTGGAGTATCTCTCGGTATAACGCCAATCTCGCAGTGATTGGCGCCCAAGGTATTTCCCACAAGACGGGCCTCAGCGAAGCGGACGTCGAAATCGCTGAGCTCAACAGGCTGATGGCAGAAAACGCCGATAAGACCTGGGTGCTCGCCGACCTGTCCAAGGCAGGCGCCAAGAGCCCCTTCCACGCAATCTCCCTTGAAGAAGTCGACACCATCGTGACGACTCACGATGGTGTGGATCTCTTTGAGTTTGAAGTGGCCGGGCTGTGTCGGGTGATGAGCGCCCCGCTGTCGCCCTTTAGCTTCTCTAACAACCTCTAAGTCACAGTTTCTAACACCTTTTGTGTTAGATTGTGTGTTAACTCACCAGGGCGTGTGTGCCCTTTGCGACTGACATCACTCGGTGTGGTGCCCGTCATAGAGCCGTTCTTATTGGTTATCGCCGTGTGGCAGAGAAAAAAGGAGTCCAAGATGACAAAGATCGCGTATTTGGGTATGGGAACCATGGGCAGCGGTATGGCCGCAAACCTCAAGAAGGCCGGCCACGATGTGACCGCCTGGAACCGCTCCGCAAAGACCACCCCTGTCCTTGAGGCCGCAGGCCTCAGCGTCACTACCGACCTTGCTGCAGCCCTCGCCGGTGCTGAGGTCGTTATGTATTGCCTCGCTGATGACAAGGGTGTTGATGACCTCGTCTTTGGCGCACACAAACTTCTTGACCATGTTCCCTCTGGCGCCATCGTGGTGGACCTCTCCACCATTGACCCCGCCACTAGCGACCGTGAACGTGCTGCCTTTGAAGCGAAGGGACACGAGTTCTTGGACGCCCCCGTATTTGGCACCAAGGGCGAGGCTGAAAACGCTGGTCTCTGGATTGTTGTCGGCGGACCCAAGGCCGTCTTTGACAAGGTTCTTCCCCTCTTTGGCGCCATCAGCGAGACCGTCCACTACATGGGCGAGGGCGGCAAGGGCACGGCCATGAAGCTGGTCGGTAACCTTCTCGTTGCCTCGCAGCTCCAGGCACTGGGTGAAGCACTCACCCTGGCTAAGAAGGCCGGTCTTGCACTGGCTGACGTTCAGGGCGTGCTCGATGTTGCTGACTTCCGCACCCCCATCTACTACGGCGTTGGCCGCGGTGCACAGGCTGGCGACTACACCGTCAACTTTGCACTCAATTTGATGCTCAAAGACGCCAAGCTGATTCAGGCTTTTGCTGATCGCCTGGGTTCTCCGGTTCCCACCGCAGCCACCGCGCAGAAATACATCCAAGAAGCCATCAACGATGGCCATGGCGAACTCAACGCATCCGCGTTGATTCTTGCCATTGCCAAAGAAGCCGGGGTCGACCTTGCTCAGTAAGAACGCTGACAAGATGTTCGACGCCTCCTCCGGGCGCTGCATCAACATAGCGATGGACCTCGGCATCTTTGGTGGGAGGTCGTTCTCGAATGGTATTGAGAACCTGCCAGAGGCCTTCAAGGTCATCGCAGGTGCCAGGCCCGATGTAATTCAGGTGAACCCTGGCGGCTTTCGCACGTTGAAAGACGCCGGGCTCGCCGACTCAGTCACGGTCGCCCTTCGCCTTGATGTGACGAACGTCTATGAAGCCCGTCGGGTGAGCAAAGCCTGGGACACCGCCCACGCCAACACCCTTGAGGACGCCAACCACCCGAGCGTTGGCGCTGTGGTGTTGAACCTGCTGGAGCTTGATGCCAATGCGGAACTGCAAGAGCAGTGCATCCAGAACATCCAAGAGATCGGTGCGCTGGCTCGCCAGCGCGGTATTTCCTTGATGGTGGAGCCACTGGTGATGAAGACCAACCCCGAGGGTGGTTCGTCGTCTGTCTCAGACGCGGAAGCGATCGCCACCCTGGTTCGCCAGGCTGTTGAGCTTGGTGCTGACATCATCAAGATTGACCCTGTGGATCCGATGCAGCGCTTTGGTGAAGTTGTCGAGATTGCCACACCTATCCCAGTGCTGGTTCGTGGTGGTGGCAAGGTCACCACTCGTGAACTGCTCGAGCGCACCAAGGTCGCCATGGAGGTGGGAGCTCGTGGTGTTGTCTATGGACGCAACGTCGTGCAGCACCCAGACCCTGCGTCGTTGATTGCAGCACTCGCTGCTATCGTCCACAGCAACGCTTCGGTGGATGAGGCTCTGTCGCTCGTGAAGGAACCTGCGTGAACACCATGAAAGCCGCCGTCCTTACCGAGGTCGGCAAGGTCGAGGTTCAGGACATCCCGGTTCCCACCCTGGGCTCCAAAGAGGTCTTGGTCAAGATTGGTGCGGCGTCCATTTGTTCTTGGGAGCAGCGCACGTTTATTGGTAAGCAGAAGCCTGGCTTCCCCTTCCTTGGTGGTCACGAAAACGCTGGTGAAGTTGTTGCCGTGGCACCTGATGTCACCATGGTCGCCGTGGGCGACCGGGTGACGCTGGGCCCCACGAAGTGCGGCAAGTGTCGTCCCTGTCTTCGCGGTGAAGACAAGGCCTGTGTTGAGCACTTCAAGTACTTCTCCCTCAAGGGTGGCGACTTGGGACCCGGTGGGTTCTTGGAATACAAAGTCCACCGCGAGGATGGCTGCTTCAATGTGGGCGATGCGCCCTATGAACTTGCGTGCCTAGCTGAGCCACTGTCGT